>NIUZ01000173.1 GCA_002254285.1 Bacteroidetes bacterium 4572_112
TTTTTGCTGCAGCATACATCTTACAATATGAATCATAGGCTTGCTTACGAAGGTAAATATTAGATTTATTGGTGTATTTTCTCTCAATTTTAACAAACAGACTATCCTTTTGTGGCTTAAGCTTACCCATAAGCTCGTTCTTACTATATTGAATAACTATTTGTTCAACGGTATCTATTTCAATTGCATCAACTATTTGAGGAATGGAATCTTGTTTTGGAATAAGAGCTTTGTTGCTATCTGTTGGATTAGAATTTGAACAAGATAAAAATGGGATAAAAAGCAATAAAGCAATAAATAATTTCATAATTAATAATCTCTCCAATTTCGTTTTCTATTTAGCTTAAGGTCTTGTAATAATGGTGATTTAATTCGCAATGTTAGGTTATAGCTTCTATTGAAACCCATTGGAATCCAGTTGAACATAAGTTCCCAACAGTGTAAATCACGATATATATCTACTGATGTATAGGTAATTTGATTTGTTTTAAAATCCCAACCTGTTGACCCACCAATTTTCCATTTAGAAGTAATATTAATGCTTCCTCTAAAATTAACTGTTTGAACAAAGTCGTAAGCCATTGTATTTTTGGTAAGATTATAATTTTCTTTATAAGCAAGAGTATAACTCACACTTGCTCGCCAAGCATTATTAAAATCAACATAATCTTCTTTATGTTCATTTAGCTCTTCTAATTCTTCTTTAGTGCCTTTCTTTGATTTATAATCTTTTTTGTCCTTGTCTTCTTTCTTCTTAAAAGTATTGGAGTTTAAGCTATAATTGAAACTTAGATTAAAAACACTACTATTTTTTCGTAATGATTGTTTATCTGGAGCATTCCAAACAAAGGTATTAATACGTACACCACTAGTATCCAAAGCATAAAAATCCCAATAACCTGCATAACGCACACTCAATCCCTTGTACAGTTGAGTACGTGCAGTAAGTTGAAATGGAGCAAGTGCAAACTCTTCGGCTGCAAGATTATAACTTGTTCCAAATCTTACATTATCAATAAGCTTTATTTTCTTAGTACCTCCATTTACGGTATCGCGGCGTGAACGAATTTTTAGTTCAAAATTATTATCGAAAAACAAACCAACACTACCTGATTTTCCATCATTTGGATATCCATACATCATACCATCATAATTACTATAGCGTATAATATCTCCATCATCATTAGTATATTCTTGCCAATAATTATATGGCTCATCACCAAAATCGGGATGATAATTAAAACTCAAAGTAGGAGTAATAACGTGGCGCAAAGCCAAAGGACCATTTTTAGCCATATACATTCCGTAAATTCTTGTTGTTACGGATGAGTTATAGTTAAACTCATGCACTGCCTGAAAGCCATAATTTCTATCAGTAACAGTATGCGGTGGAACTGGCACTCCTCCAACCATAGTTGTATCTGACTCGTAATATTTATTTACAGATTGCAAATACCATCTTTCAGTAAGATTAACAGAGTTTGTCCAATTGAATGAACCTGCAGAAACAGTACTACTTATAGGAATAACATGCTTCACGCCATTATCAAAGTCTTTCCACTGAGTTTGCATAAAAACACTATCATTGGTCTTTAAATTATTACGAGCATCCATTTTATACGACATGGATATTTTTTCGTACCAACGTTGCGAGCCAACTGCTTTCTTTCTTTTAAAAGGATAATAACGTGGCGTACTGAATGATATCTGGGGCAAAGTCATATCAATATCACCAGATTTAGAGTTCTGAGAGTGATTAAAACTTGCCGTAAAATTATAGCCACTACCAAAGCGAGCACTATATGATATACTCGACATCATTGTATTAGTAAGATAATCTTCTGATGATTTTGGGTTCAGTTTATTATAGTTTTTACTACCAAAGTTCACATTGGCAGAGAATGAAGAGTATGGATTTGCCTTTGCATCCTGCCTATGGCTCCACTTAAACTGAAAGGTTTTATCTTCATTATAATTTTTAGTATCAGTTTCGCCATATTTATTAAAAGCAAAATTAAGATTCACCGAACCACTACCTCTATATCTAAAATTGTATCGAGTAAGAGCTTTAACTGCCCAACTTCCTCTGGTGAATATATCGCCTCGTAATTGCAAATCGGCATGCATTAGTAAGATTATAACCACGGTTTTCGGTATAACCATATGATGGCATAAGTATACCATTAGCCCTATTTGATGTATTTGGAATAAAGCCAAAAGGCATTACAAATGGAAGCGGAACATCCTCCACCTCTATATATATTGGACCTGTTACAATTTTATCATCAGGAATTATTTTTCCTTTCTTAAATTTTATTCTATAATGTGGGTGCTTAGCACTACAGGTTGTAAAGTGCCCAGTTTCAACATAAGTAATATTAGAAGGTAGTTTTTTACCCTTTTTCATCCATATATATATGTCACCTTCGTTCTTGGTAACATCTGATATAAGTCCTTTTTTTGTATCAAAATTATATTCAATAATTCCAGCTTCGTATTCGTCTCCTCCATCCTTAAAAACTGGAGAACCAATAATTTTGCCTGTGGAATCGGGAACACCAACGGCATAAACTGTGTTTTTATCAAAATTTAGTTCAATATATTCGGCTTTAAGGATAATACCATCGTAATTGACAACGGCATTATGGTATAGATACAGCTTATTATTTACCCTATCCATTATCAAACTATCGTCAGCATCGTATGTTGCTTTTGTTTTAAGGCCTAAACTCTTCTTCTTTTTTTCAACCTTTCGCTGTATGGCGCCACTTTCTATCAAACTATCAGCCTTTATTGCCAATGAATCTAGTTTTTGACTTTGCGACATAACATTATTACTAACAAATAATGATACCGTCAACAATATCAGTATTTTAAACAATATATTTGTTGATAATTTCGTTAACAATTTATAGCTATTCTTTAATAGTTTTCAATTCTTAGTTTTAAATTTGTTAGGTAATTTTTACCTAAACAAACAAAAATCAAAATTATAAAAACTTTGCTAGTAAAATTCATTAATATTAGCATAAATAATAAATAAATTTGGCATGGTTTTTATAAGCTTGTAAACGCTATTAATTCAATATTATTATTGCAATTAATATACAATATTTTAGATTTATGAATATGATAAAACATAAATACATACTGATATTATTATCGCTAATATTTAGCATAAGTATATCAGCTCAGGATTTATACAAAATAGATAAAGTAGTTATTGACGCAGGCCATGGCGGCAAAGACCCTGGCGCGGTTGGCAAGCACTCCAAGGAAAAGAATATTGCCTTAGCAGTTTCGCTAAAGGTTGGTAAACTTATAAACGATAACCTTAAGGATGTATTTGTAGAATTATACAAACGAGCTGATATTGCAAATAAGGCAAAAGCAGATTTATTTATCTCCATACATTGCAATGCCGTAAATGGTACAAGCGCAAAAGGTACCGAAACATGGATTATGGGAGTTTCGAGAAGTTCTAAGAACCTTGCTGTGGCAAAAAAAGAGAATGCCGCAATACTTTTGGAGGCCGATTATGGCAAAAACTATAATAACTTTGACCCTAACTCTACCGAATCATATATTATGTTTGAGTTATTACAGAATTCCTATCGCGACCAAAGTATGTCGCTGGCTAATTCTGTACAAAATCAATTCACAAGCAGAGTACATAGAGTTAATAGAGGTGTGAAAGAAGCCGGGCTATTGGTCCTAGTTTATAGCGCAATGCCAAGTATATTAGTTGAATTAGGTTTTATTTCAAATCCTGCTGAAGAAAAATTTCTGATGTCGGAAGAAGGACAAGATTATATGGCATCAGCAATTTATAGAGCCTTTAGAGATTATAAACTTGCAATTGAAAGAGGCAAAGAGATTGATAAAATTGTAATACCTATTGAAACAGCAGATAAAGAAGAGCCTGTTGTAGAAGAAATAAAGCCTGAAGAAAAATTAGTAAAAACACCTAAAAAAATAGAAAAATCTTCTAGCACAAAAGAAACTGCATATTTTAGTATACAATTCACCACATCGCGAAAAAACAAACCTTTGAGCAATTTTAAAGGTATAAATGATGTGTGGAGCTATGAACAAAATGGCTCTATTAAATATGTTAGCGGAAAGTATAAGGATTTTAATAAAGCTCGCAAAACCATGAATAAAATTAGAAAAGGTGAGTATAAAGATGCTTTTATAGTAAGCTTTATTAATGGAGAAAGAGTTGCACGTAAAGAGGCCGAGGCTAAAATCAAGGAAATAGAAGGAAAATAATACTATATTTGCATACACACAAGAAATAACAAATATGAAAATTAGAAAAGAATTTTTAATTGGAATAGTAGCAACTTTAACGCTATTTGCAGCATATTGGGGATTTTCGTTCCTCAAGGGCAACGATATATTCTCTAAGGAAAGAGAGTTTGTATTAATTTACGATAGAGTGGCTGGACTAAATGTGTCTAACCCAGTAAGTGTAAATGGACTTCAGGTGGGTAAAGTTTCGAAAATAAACTTTATTGCAAACGACAGCAATGCTCGTGTTGTTGTACAGATTAAACTTACCAACGAAATACCTATTCCTAAAAATACTGTAGCAATTATCAGAAGTGATTTTTTGGGAGTAAATAAAATTGACTTGCAATTAAAACCATCTTCTGAAATGGCTCAAACTGGAGATACATTAGAAACGGCTATGGCTACCACTATACAAGAAGAAGTCTCGATGCAGGTTGCTCCACTAAAGGCTAAGGCTGAGGATATGATGGCATCAATTGAGGCAATAATGGTATCCTTTAAAATGGTCTTTAATGATGAAACCGTAAATGGTCTTTCCGAAACTTTTAAAAGAATAAAGCAAACTATTATTCACCTAGAAAGTTCGACAAAAAACCTTGATAATATTATTGAAGGTGAAACTAGTCATATCAAAAACACACTTAGTAACCTCGATAAAATAAGTTCAAATTTGAATTCTAATAATGCAAAAATCAATAATGTAATTGCTAACTTTTCAGACTTAAGCGATTCCTTGGTTAAGCTTGATATTAAGTCTACTTTCGACAAAATAGATAGCGCAGTTGTAGGCTTTAATGAAGTAGCACAAAAAATAAATAATGGTGAAGGAACAATGGGTAAGCTTGTGAATAACGACACTTTATACATTGAACTTGAGGCGGCTACTCGTGAGCTACATGAACTACTTGAAGACATAAAATTACATCCTAAACGATATGTTCAAGTATCGGTATTTGGTGGCAAAAACAAGGATGAGTATATAAGTCCTGAGGATGTTGAGAAAGAGAAGAAAAATAAGGATAAGGACAAGGACAAGGACAAGGACAAGTAGACTTATTTTAGAGTTAAATTAGACTCCAAATAACACAAAGTACCCCAAAAAGAAAGGGAGTGAATTTTGATAATCAAAATTCACTCCCTTTTTATTTTCAAAAGAATATGATGTTATACCAAATTAATACCAAATTGGTATTACTTAACCAAATTGGTATTATTCATATCCTCTCTGATTGTAGCTTGTGCTGCAGCTAATCGAGCAATTGGCACACGATAAGGAGAGCAAGAAACATAATCAAGTCCTACCCTATGGCAGAAATCAATTGAGCTAGGCTCACCACCATGCTCACCACAAATACCTAATTTAATATCGGGGCGAGTTTGACGACCTTTTTCAACAGCCATCTTTATTAATTGGCCAACGCCTTCTTGATCAAGTACAGCAAACGGATCGTTCTTAAGAATTCCCTTATCCAAATAAATTGGAAGGAATTTACCAACATCATCACGCGAATAACCAAATGTCATTTGTGTAAGGTCATTAGTTCCAAAAGAGAAGAACTCAGCAGATTCAGCAATTGCATCAGCAGTTAAAGCCGCACGAGGAATCTCAATCATGGTACCAACCAAATGATCAATAGTTTCTTCAGTTTCCAAGCATTGGGTTCGACTCCTCTAACTCTTTAACCTTAAGCTGAATAGTTTCAAGCGACACCTCCATAGCGTCAGCCATTTCCATTTGTCCTTTTGAATTATGAGGAACAAATTCGTTCAATGGTGGATCCAATAATCTTACTGTTACTGGCAAACCTTGCATTGCTTCAAAAATACCCTCAAAGTCCTTTTGCTGCATTATCAATAATTTGCTTAGCGCCTCTTCCCTACCATCTGTATCATCAGCAAGAATCATCTCACGCATTGCAATAATTTTATCTCCTTCGAAAAACATATGTTCAGTACGACAAAGACCAATTCCTTTGGCACCAAAATCTCTAGCAACCATACTATCATGTGGCGTATCAGCATTGGTACGAACACACATTCTAGAATATCTATCAGATAGCTTCAATAATCTATCAAAATTACCACTAACTTTAGGCTTAATTGTTTCTATTTCACCTTTATATACCTCACCAGTAGAGCCATTCAACGATATCCATGTTCCCTCACGATAAACTTTTTTACCTATGGTAAGAGTACGTTTTTTATAATCGATAATAGCCTCACCAGCACCAGAAACACAGCATTTACCCATACCACGAGCAACAACAGCCGCATGCGATGTCATTCCACCTCTAGCAGTAAGTATTCCGTTGGCAATATTCATTCCCTCTAAATCCTCAGGCGATGTTTCGATACGAGCAAGAATTACTTTCTCGTACTTATTGCACTCATCGGCAAAGAAAACTAACTGACCCGAGGCAGCACCTGGCGATGCAGGCAATCCTCTTGTGAGCACATTTGCCT
The DNA here is from genome assembly GCA_002254285.1 of Bacteroidetes bacterium 4572_112. Lineage (GTDB taxonomy): Bacteria > Bacteroidota > Bacteroidia > Bacteroidales > UBA1556 > UBA6267. Next base: position 6,760 of record NIUZ01000173.1, read on the forward strand.
CTGCCATAGCTTTTACATCAAAAATTGGGTGAAGTAATTCATCAATTTTCTCTGGCTCCATACGCATTAATACCTCTTTCTCATCAATACGTTTTTCGTCAAGCATTTCCATAGCAATTCTAATCATAGCCTTACCAGTACGTTTACCATTACGAGTTTGCAGCAACCACATTTTACCCTGTTGAATGGTAAACTCAATATCCTGCATATCATTATAATGATTCTCTAACTTATGCTGAATATCAAATAATTCCTTATAAGCTTTAGGCATTATCTCCTCCATTGAAGGATACTTTTCCTTACGTACTTTTTCACTTACATTCTGATTTTCAGCCCATTTTTTCGAACCTTTCAGAGTGATTTCTTGAGGTGTACGAACACCTGCAACAACGTCTTCACCTTGTGCATTTACAAGGTATTCACCATTTAGATTATTCTCGCCAGTAGCTGCATCTCTTGAAAAAGCAACTCCAGTAGCTGAGCGATTACCCATATTACCATAAACCATGGCTTGCACGTTTACAGCAGTTCCCCATTCGTGAGGAATTTTATTAATCTTTCTGTAATAAACTGCTCTCTCAGTATTCCAACTATCGAAAACAGCAGTTATAGCTCCCCATAATTGCTCCCAAGGATCGCTAGGAAATTTCTTTCCTGTTTGTGCAGTTACTGCAGCTTTAAATCTTACAACCAAAGCTCGTAATAAATCTACTGAAAGCTCAGTATCATCAGCAATATTATTATTACGCTTAACCTCTTCCATTATTTTTTCAAATGGGTCAATATCGTCCTTCGACTCAGGCTTCATACCCAAAACAACATCGCCATACATCTGTACAAATCTACGATAGCTATCCCAAGCAAATCGCTCATTTCCAGTTTTGCGAGCTATAGCCTCAACAGTATGGTCGTTAAGACCAAGGTTAAGAACTGTGTCCATCATACCTGGCATAGAAACTCTAGCTCCTGAGCGTACAGAAACCAATAAAGGATCCTCCTCAGAACCAAAGAAAACACCTAATAATTTCTCGGTTTTTTTAATCGCTGATTTAACATCTGATTTAATCAGTTCAATAAACTTTTCTTTACCAATTTCATTATACTCAGTACATACCTCTGTAGTAATGGTAAAGCCAGGAGGAACGGGTACTCCAATGAGATTCATTTCGGCCAAATTGGCTCCTTTACCTCCCAATAAATTTTTCATTGATGCATTACCTTCGGCTTTTCTGTCTCCGAAGGTATATACCCTCTTTTTATTTTTCATAAAAACTGTGTTTGTGTTGTTTATTTGGTTTTTAATTATGAATCACAAATGTACAGGTTTTGGATTGACATTTAACAATTAAACAATTATTACAAAAAAGGTTTTCAACTATAGTTCCATGGTTAATTTTTAAATTCTAAACAAATTATATAGCAACAAATGTGTTACATATCATTCTATTATACTGTGTATTATACCCATTTTAGCATCACATTATATTCACTATTATTAATTTGTTTATGAAAAACAAAAAAACTTAACAGCACTAATTAACAATCGATATTACATCATTTAAAAAAAACTCACTTTATAATAAATTAATACATACAGGTGGCTGTTTGATTTTGATTTAAAAAATCTGTAAACAGAAATGATTTCCATTTATGCAAACAAATCGAATATTACAAAATTTATAACAAAAATATGATATCTTTGCTTATTAATAACACCTAAATTTATAAATATATTCACTTATTTCAAATTATTGTAAGCATATGAAACAAAGATGGTAATAAAATTACATAATTTAACTATTGTCTTAAAATAGTACATTATCCTATTTTTTCATATTGCCTTATTAATCAAATTTATACACATGAAACAACTCTTACTATTAGTAATTCTAGCCTTTGGAATTCAAAATTTATCAGCACAACCATGGTTAAAGCATTTACCGCAAAGCAAAGCATCATATAGTTTTTATGATTATCAAACTGCTTTTAATACTTATTGGGCACCCAAAAATGTAAAGAATGGCAAATATATTAAGGATGGTGTAAGTACTAAAGCCATTGGTTGGAAACAATTTAAACGATGGGAATATTTTAATGAAGATCAAATTAATCCTGATAACGGAAATTTCCCTACTCAAACGGCTATAGAAATATATAATACAGCCAAGCAAAATGGACAAATACAATCTTTGATAGGCAATACAAATACATGGACATCATTAGGTACAAACAGCTCTAGTGGAGGATATTCGGGTATTGGTAGAGTAAGCTGTATTGCTTTTCATCCAACCGATAATAATACATATTGGGTAGGTGCACCTGCTGGTGGCTTATGGAAAACAACTGATAACGGAGGCGCATGGACTTGCTTAACTGACTCGAATAATCTATTGGGAATTTCAAGTATAATTATCCCTACCGACTATGCTACATCAAACACTATATATATAGGTACTGGCGATAGAGATGGTTGGGACAATAGAAGTATTGGTGTATTGAAATCTACTGATGGTGGTGCTACATGGAATACTACAGGACTCAACTATAATCTTAATCAAAACAGAATGATTAATAAGATGTTGATTGACCCTAATAATAATAGTATAATATTAGCCGCAACAAATAATGGCTTACAAAAAACTACTGATGGAGGTGCAACATGGACTCAATTGAGCTCAACAACTTTTATTGATTTAGAGTTTAAGCCAGGGACATTTAGTACACTATATGGCTCTACAACAAATGGAAAAATATACCTTTCTACAAACTCAGGAGCAACATGGGCGGTGAAGCATAATAGTGGATCAAGAGTTGAATTAGCCGTAAGCCCTGCAAATTCAAATTATGTATATGCAATTATTGCAAATTCGAGTAATGGTCTGCATGGTATATTCAAATCTACAGATTCTGGTAACACTTTCACTAATGTATATAATAGCTCTAGTTTAATGAACTGGAAATCTGACGGTAGCGGAACTAATGATGGACAAGGATGGTATGATTTATCCTTAGCTGTATCTCCTACCGATATTAATAAAGTAATTATGGGTGGTGTTATTTCTCATAGAAGTACAAATGGTGGCACATCATGGTCTTGTTCAAACTGCTGGACAGGAAGCTCTTATTATA
>NIUZ01000174.1 GCA_002254285.1 Bacteroidetes bacterium 4572_112
ACTGAGCATGTCGAAGTATAGCTATGGAAATAATTTTTAACGCAGTAATAGGGAAATATAAACGATTTATATGGCGTGTTTTGGTATTAATTTGGTATTAGTACATTACAAAAACATAAATGAATAACTAATTTGCATTTATCTAGTTTTTATGTTTGGGCTAAAGCCCGTAGAATGTTGTATTCATTAGGCATGGCATTAATGCCATGCCTAATGATGAATAAACGATATGGGCTTTAGCCCAAACATATAATTTTTGTCATGTACATAGGAATATGCTACAAAATTAATAATAGCAATAATATTCATATATTTGCTAAATTAGGATTAACTCTAAGTTGCACAAAGTGTAAACATTCTAATAATTCCGATAATTATTGGAATGTTGAGCAATAAGAAGTCACGCTTTGAAAATGCTTGCCATCGATGGCAAAATGCGTAAGACAGATGTTGCTGATACTGAACAACTTTTTAGGCTTATACAATCTATTCCTTCGCCAAAGGCAGAACCTTTTAAGCTTTGGTTAGCTCAAGTAGCAGCTGAGAGAATAGACGAAATGCAAGACCCAGAAATCTCTATTGATAGGGCATTAAAACAGGATGCTGTAATCGGTATTCAGTAGTCATATTTTACAGATTACAGATTACAGATTACTGATCTACCTGATTACAGAACCACTGATAACCGATTACATTTGATAGAATTCATAATAATTAAAGGTAATAATCCTACAACTTATAATGCAATCCCATTAATAATAAAGCATTGCTTGTAGTTACTTTTTCACTTCCTTCAACAGGAGTTTTTGCAATATCAATTAATCCTTTTTTAAATCTTGCTTCTACCGATAAATCAACTTTGTCGGATAAAGGAAACTGTACTCCAATTCCAATATTCAAATCTATTCCAAATTCATTGAAATAGCCTTTGCCATAATATACATCTGTTTGTTCTCCAATTTTAGATGTTTGTTTGTAATTCAATAAATAATTAAGTGATACTCCTGCATTTGCAAAATATTTAACTTTGTTGCCAATATTTACATTTAGTAATAGTGGAACACTTAAAAAGCCAAAGTTATTATTAAATTCAAAACCTTCTTCAACACCTGACGAAGTTTCTATAGTCGAACTAAGAGAATAGCTTCTAATATCGTAATCAAGACCAGTGCTTATGGCGAAATTTTTGTGTAATCTATAAGTATACGATAAACCAAAATCGTAACCCATACCAATATCAAAAAAAGTATAGGTACTACTTATTCCGCTTCCTACAAAAACTCCAATATTATGCTTATTTACTTGTGCAATACTAGTTAAGCTTATTATTAGCCCTAGTAATAACGTTAAAATTACTTTTTTCATGATTTTTAATCTGTTCAGTGAGTTAATCTGTTTTTTTTATATAATAAACGTATAACGCAAATATAACTATAGTTATTGCTTATAATATGTTTTTATTTAATATTGGTTTCATGAATGCTATAGTTAAATTAAATATAATCATAATAATTAAATTTGGCTCTAAGTGGGTAAAAAAACATAGTTAGAGCCAAATTATAAAAATTCAATTTGGCTCTAAGTGGGTAAAAAAACATAGTTAGAGCCAAATTGAACTACCAATTTTGCCATCTAAATTATTATTCATATCTTTGTTGCAAAGCAATCAATAATGAATTACAAAAAATAAACAATAATTCTCGACTTCCTGTCGCAGATGACTGGTTCTCATCTTTCCAACAATTGTCCCAACTTATACTAAGGTCGCGCAAAACGACCAAGGTCATTTTTATTGATGAATTACCATGGTTCGACACAGCTCAATCCAACTTTGTGGCAGCAATTGAACATTTTTGGAATAGCTTTGCATCTGCTCGTAAGGATATAGTTTTGATAGTTTGTGGTTCGGCAGCCTCGTGGATGATAAACAAAATAATTAATAATCATGGTGGGCTACATAATAGAGTTACTCGTAGAATAAAGCTTGAGCCTTTTACCCTTGGCGAGTGCAAGGATTTTTTGCTAGCAAAAAATATTAAAGCCGATAATTACCATATTGCGCGTTTATTCCTTGCTTTTGGAGGTATTCCTTTCTATTGGGATGAGGTGGAAAAGGGGCTTAGTGCGGATCAAAATATTCAGAATATATGCTTTTCGCCAAATGGTTTATTGCGCTCAGAATTTGATAATTTGTTTCCCTCACTATTCTCCAATTCCGACAAACATTTATTAATAGTAAAAGCCTTGGCAACAAAAGCCAAAGGATTGCGCCGCGACGAAATTATAAAACTTACTGGACTTGCTAATGCTGGAAGTACCACAAGAATACTTACCGAACTTGAGCAAAGTGGATTCATAAGGAAGTATAATACCTTTGGCAAAAAGGAGAGGTTTAGCCTTTTTCAGTTGGTGGATTTTTATACATTATTCTATCTTAAATATATTAAGAAATCACCAAAAAATACCGATAACTATTGGGTTAATTCCTTCGACTCTCCAAAGTTTAGAGCGTGGAGTGGTTATGCTTTTGAGCTGCTTAGCTTGGTGCATATAAAGCAGATTAAAATAGCCTTGGGGATATCAGGAATAGAAAGCACCGCTTTCTCATGGCGAAGCAAAAATGCTGAAAATGGTGTGCAAATTGACCTTGTGATTGACCGTAAGGATCAAGTGATAAATCTTTGCGAGATGAAATTTTCTATTGGCGAATATTCTATTTCAAAGACCTATGCAAGCAATCTTAGAAATAAACTAGGAACCTTTCGTACAGAAACAAAAACTCGCAAAAGTGTTATGCTTACTATGGTAACTGTTGATGGCGTTAGGCATAATGAGCATTCGTTGGGATTAATTCATAATGAGATTTTGCTTGAGGATTTGTTTTAGATAAGTCAAGGTTTCAGGGGTAGTTCTTAACGTATATTTGTTTTATCGAAGCTACTATATATCACTACAATATCCTAAAAATATAATGTATTTTTGTGGTATTGATGAAAAGCCTTTTTAAGCAAATATCGACAATCGTATTTCTGATGTATTATATCGTAATATCATCGGGGATAAATATCAGCCTACATTATTGTGCTGGTGAGCTTTCGGATATTGCTATAATTACACATAATACTTATTGCCAAATGCACGATTCTGATTCGTGTGAGGGTACTGCTTGTGTAAGTCATTTAGATGAGCCTACTCACCACCAATGTGAAGTTGAAACGCAACATCAGTGCTGCGACAATACCGATGTATATGTGGCATTAGAAAGCAAGTTTATTTTCTCAGAATATAATGTAGCTACTGAAAGTAAATCATTTGAAATTGCTATCATCGATATTGAAGACTCTATCAATAACGACGAAAAGGCTTCTTATTATACAAATAATAAAGAACAAAATATTTCGTACCCACCGCCATATTTGGCATTTCATAAATTGATTCTCTACGCATAATCTTTTTAAATTTTATTACTGAATAAATTAAGCAATACCTATGTATATGCTTAATAATTAATTTATTAAAAATTTAAGAAGACATATTATGTATAAAAATATATTTGCAACAATAGTATTAATATTTGCTTTAGGAATTATAAGTTCTAAAGCAAATACAGTGAATAATAGCGATGATTTATCAAAATTATTAGTTGAGTTTTCGGGTAAAAAAGACATACGAACAGATACCATTCATGTTGATGGAAACTGCAATATGTGTAAAAACCGTATTGAGAACGCAGCGCTAATTCGTGGTGTAAAGAAAGCAGATTGGCATAAACAACACGATCATTTGGTTGTGATTTATGATGCCAATAAAGTAACTATTTTAGAAATTGAAAAAGCTGTTGCTGAGGTTGGGCATGATACGCCAAACTGTAAGGCTGACGATAAAGTTTATAGCAAACTACCTCCTTGTTGTTTGTATCGCGAAGCTGGAGCAAAGACTCACTAATATGAGAGCCATTTTTATGGGGCTCCTAATTTTCTTTATTGTTTTTAATGTAAATGCTCAAGATGAACATGGGCATAATCATAAAAATATAATCGAAGGTTTTATATTCGGCAAACAGCCGGATGGGAGCAAACAAGCTTTGGTGGGTGCTAATCTGCAATGGAAGGGTCAGAATGCTGGCGCAGTAACCGGTGCAGATGGTAGCTTTAAGCTTAAACGTAATAAAAAAACCACAATACTTATTATTAGCTACATTAGCTATAATGCTGATACTGTGAATATGACACATAAGGACTATCTTGAGATTAGTCTTAGAAGTGGAATGGATATTAGTGGTGCTGATATAGTTTATCGTCGCAAATCGACCACGGTAAATCATTTTGACCTTATAAAATCAGAAACTCTTGGTGGGCATGAGCTTGGCAAAGCTGCTTGCTGTAACCTAAGCGAGAGTTTTGAAACCAGCCCAACGGTGGATGTAAGTTTTACGGATGCAATATCAGGACAGCGACAAATTCGTATGCTCGGCCTTGCTGGTCCATATTCTCAGCTTACAAAAGAAAATATGCCTGATATTCGTGGCCTAGCAGCCATCAATGGAATGGAGTTTATTCCAGGCACATGGATAGAGAGCATACAATTGATACAGGGTGCAGGCTCTGTGGTTAATGGTTTTGAAAGTATGGCTGGGCAAATAAATACTGAGCTTCAGAAACCTGGGTCTATGGATAGGTTTTTCTTCAATGGATATGTAAATTCCGATAGAAGTATAGAAGCAAATGCTCATATTAAAATCCCCCTTGGCGAAAAGTGGAAGAGCGGATTATTATTGCATGGTAAATATAATGGCTATCGTCACGACTCCAATGAGGACGGCTTTATGGATATGCCTCTTACTACAAAATTTGTTGCTCTTAATAGGTATGAATGGGTGAATACTCATAACATTCATTTCGAATTTGGTGGTAGATATACTTATATAGACCAAATAGGAGGGCAGGTAGATTTTGACAAAAATCAGAAGTCAGATTCTCTAACACCATGGGGAATGCTCAATAATGTCCAAAAGCTTGATGGCTGGGCTAAATTTGGTAAAATAAATCGTCTGCGCCCATGGCAAAGTACTGCATTACAGATGTCAGCAGGAACTTATAAGCAAGAGGCACGTTATGGACTTAATGTTTATGATGCTAGGCAAAATAGCTTTTATGCAAACCTAATTCATCAAAATAGATTTGGAAGTGATAAGCATATTTATAAGCTAGGAGCAAGTTTGCAGTACGATGAGTATGACGAAAAGCTTAATATAAATTCGTATAAGCGCATAGAATCTGTTCCTGGAGTATTTGCAGAATACAGCTTTAAACCTATAGATAAATTTGGAATAGTTGCAGGTATGCGAGCCGATTATCATAATCAATATGGTATGTTTTATACGCCACGTCTGCATATGCGATGGGAAATGTTTAAGCGTACAGTTGTAAGAGCTTCGGCAGGAAGTGGATTGCGTACTGCTAATATTATTGCTGAGCATATGTCGATGTTGGCAAGTTCGCGCGAGATTATTATACATGGCAATAATGATTACGGCTTTGGCCTCGATGCCGAAAAGGCTTGGAATTATGGAGTAAATCTTAC
>NIUZ01000175.1 GCA_002254285.1 Bacteroidetes bacterium 4572_112
ATGCTGGTAGGTTTTTATTGATAAAGAAAGCTGGTAATATTGTAGTGGTATATTTAATTGGTTTATTGGTTGGTAATATTGGTATTTTGGATGCATCGAGTATGCCTATTCAGGAGAATATGACCAATTTAACTATTCTGTTGTCGCTGCCATTATTATTGGTTAGTCTTAATTTTTCGTCATGGACTCGTATGGCTCCTAAAAGCTTTGTGTCACTGGCATTAGGATTAATATCAGTATTTACAGTTGTGGTTATAGGCCATTATTTATTTAAGCCAATAATACATGATGCATGGAAAGTTTCTGGGCTATTAGTGGGAGTGTATACTGGTGGTACTCCCAATTTAGCTTCCATTAAAGAGGCTTTAAATGTTCCTTCTCATGAATATCTAATGGTACATACTTCCGACTTAATATACTCAGGAGCCTATCTTTTGTTTTTAATGACTATCGGTAAAGGCTTGTTCAAGAAATGGCTTCCTTATGGTTATCTTAATAATTCTAGTTTTGAAAAGCCTGGAGTAGATTTTGCCAATAGCGAAGAATATACTAACTTTTTTAAAGTATATAATTTAGTACCAACATTTGGTATGCTTATTCTATCAATACTTATTTTAGCAATTTCATTTGGCTTTAGTATGTTATTTGCAGATGAGTATCAGGTGATGATAATTATATTATCAATAACAACAATGGGCTTAATAGCTTCATTTATTCCAATGTTGCGCCGTACTCCAAAATCATATGAACTGGGTATGTATTTAATTCTTGTATTTAGTTTGGTAGTAGCCTCAATGGCTGATATGAATAAATTTTCTATGGAAGCTATTCCAATATTTCTTTATGTGAGTTTTACCATTACTTTATCATTATTGCTTCATCTTATATTGTCAAAAATATTTAAGATTGATGCTGATACTATGATAATAACCTCAACAGCATTAATATGTTCTCCGCCATTTGTGCCAGTTATTGCTGGTGCTCTAAATAATAGATCGATAATTATTAGTGGACTTACAATAGGAATTGTTGGTTATGCTATTGGTAATTATTTGGGAATATTTACAGCGCTTTTACTTAAGCCATAGCTGTTTAGTTATAGTTGCTGTTTTAATTTTTTTTAAACATTGCAGGAAAATAGTTTCTTGTTAAATATGCTTACTAATAATTTTTAGCAGTTCTTTTCTACGGATGGGTTTCTCAATAATCTCATCAAACTTACAATCGGTATATGTGGCCATATTATCAAATGTGTTAAAGGCTGTAAGTGCAAAAATCTTTCCTTTAAATTTCATTTCCCTTAATTTTATTGAAGTTTTAAAACCATCTAATACGGGCATTTGTATATCTAATATAATAATATCAGCATCATTATTGCTGATAAAGTCAACCACCTGCTGTCCATTTTCAAACATGTGTATATTAGCCTTTGTAACACGAATCATTAAATTGAGTAATTCAATATTAATGTAATCATCATCAGCTATAACTATATTTTTTCCTTGCCAGTTATACATTGTCTATTATTGATTAGGAAGTTGATTTGGCTTATTTTTTGAAGATATAATCAAGTAAACACCAATTGCCACAATTGGAATACTAAGTAATTGACCCATGTTTAACATCATTCCTTCTTCAAAATTCACTTGATTGTTTTTTATAAATTCAATAAAGAATCTAGCAATAAAAATCAATGAAAGAAAGTAACCTGTAAGTTTTCCAAAATGAATTTTTCCATTCTCTCTTTTATAGGCCCACCATATAAATGCTGCTATGGCAAAATAGGAGATAGCTTCGTAAATTTGAGTAGGATGCTTTGGCATTGTTTCGCCATTATATCGGAAAATGAATCCCCAAGGCATATCGGTTTGTGCACCGTAAATCTCAGAGTTCATAAGGTTTCCAAGTCGAATCAAGCCACCAATAAAAGCTGCAGGCATTGCCAAGCGATCAGCTATCCATAAAAATGGCTTATTATATTTTCTAGAGAAAAGGTATGTAGAAATTAGAACTCCTGCAACGCCACCATGACTAGCAAGCCCACCATGCCATACTTTAAGTATTTCGGAAGGATAAGCCATATAATAATCAAGCTCGTAAAACATAATATGTCCAAGCCTAGCACCTAGTATTCCACCAAGAATAGTATATATAAGGAAGTTGTCCACCTCTAAGGGGTCTTGACCGGCGTCACGATAATACTTTTGTATTATATAGAAACCCGCCATAAAACCAATGGCGAATAATAAACCATAATACCTCACTTGTAAAAATCCTAAGTCGAATATTTCGGGTGAAACATTCCATTCTATTGCATACAATATACTCATACTGCAAAAGTAATTTTTTTTATTTGAAAATAAAATATAAAAATTATTAATTAAAGTGATAATTTTTATATTTTTTTTTATGTGATTGATAAAATAAATAATGTTACTTTGCGTTAGTTGAGTATTAAATTAAACAAAACATCATATTTTGATCTTAAAACGTTATAAAGAAGTAGTTATAGTATTATTGTTTATTGTAAGTAGTGCTACAATTGCTATAGCTCAGCAAGCTGGCAATAGTGTTTATAATTTTTTGAATGCAACTAATTCTTCCAGAGTTACCGCTTTGGGTTCCAGTTTTCTTTCAATTGACGATGATGATGTCTCTTTAGCATACGCAAATCCGGCTCTTATTCGCCCGTCAATGCATAATAATATATCCATTGACTATATTGATTTTATTGCTGATATAAATTCGGGTTTAATTTCTTATGCTTATAATTTTGAGAAAATAGGAACTTTTGTTGCTAGCCTTCAATTTGCAAGTTATGGTGAGTTTGATTTAACAGATAATACTGGCATGAGTACAGGAACTTTTAGAGCTTCTGACTATGCATTAATAATAGGATGGGCAAAACCTCTTTCCGATCATTTTACTTTGGGAGCTAACATCAAAAACATATTTTCGTCTCTAGAAACTTATAGTTCATACGGTATTGCTGCTGATGTAGCTCTTACATACTCTTTAAGAGAAAAGAATTTTTCGTCTTCTCTAATATTAAAGAATATGGGAAGGCAGATTACAACTTATACCGATGGTGATAATGAGCCTCTTCCTTTTGATTTACAGTTGGGAATTGCAAAAAAGTTTGAGCATGCTCCAATACGATTGGTTTTTCTATTTAATAATCTTCATAAGTGGGATTTGACATACGAACGCCCTGATAATAAAAATGATATTGATCCTTTTACTGGAGAGCAAAAAGAAAAAAATGAGTATACAAACTTTGGCGATAATGCTTTAAGGCATATGGCAATGGGAGTGGAGTTTGTGCCTGGCAAAGGGAATTTTATGGTACGTGTTGGTTATAATTATCGCCGACAACGTGAGATGAAAATATATAGCAAAGCAGGCCTAGTAGGTTTCTCCTTTGGCTTTGGAATTAAAGTATATAAGTTTAAGGTTTCGTATACAAGAGCAAATTATCACCTAGCTGGTGGAACAAATACAATTTCTATTGGTACTAATTTTGCCTCGCTTCTCAAGGGAGAATAGAGAAAGGTGAATAGAGAAGAATTAAGAATATATCCTAGTCCTTTTCCTTTTTTCTCTATCCTCTATCCTCTATCCTCTATCCTTTTCCTTTTTCCTTTTTCCTTTATCCTTTATCCTTCTCCTTTTTCCTTTATCCTCCCGATTCCTATCGGGGTTCTCTATCTTTAAATCGAAAAGTTCTCCTTATACCAAAGCATTTGCTTAGCAAAATCCATGGGATATTCAATCTTTACATCTACAATATCACCATTATTATATTCTGCATGTAGTTGTGGCTGAATAAATCCAGCATATGGAGCAATATTTAGTTTATTCCATCTTTCAAGGACTTCCTCATGCAATTTATAATCTATTTTTACGCCATAATTTTCCACAAGTGCTTTACCCGCTTCATAATCACCTTCGGACTTAATGCGCTGAACTTCTGCTAGTAGGTCGCCAAATAATTCGCGAAGTTTATCATGGTCATTAACCACAAAGTAGGTTTTATTATCCTTTATCTTCTTTTCAATAAAAATACCCATTTGGCAATAAGTTGTCGGTTACGCATATGCGATTCTTCAACATTTTTGCCAAGTTCTACTCGTACTAACTGAGTCATTAGTCCACCTCTAATATATCCATTATACTCAGTGATACCAACCAAATGCGATGTTTGCAGACCTAATTCCTCTAATTTTGAATCAGTTGCGAAATATAGTGCAACAAGGTCAGCTCTAGCTTCCTCAAGTGTTGATGCATAATTCTTAAGAGTATCTGATGGGTCAGCAACGCCATTGGCTAACTTACCTGAACCATGGCCAATTATCTCGTGCAAATCCACATGAAGAGCAGAAGCTTGATTGCTCCATTTCTTTGAAAGTTCAACTTCCTCATCGCTGTATGCGAACTCTTTAAGTGCGCCAGAGTCTTTGGAGGCCATATCATAAGCTTCAAGGATATTACTGATACTTACGGACTTTGAACCGTGCTTTTCTCTAATCCACTCGGCATTGGGCAAATTAATGCCAATGGGAGTAGAGGGGCTACAATCACCAGATTCTATTACCACATTTATAGCTTTGGCACTTACGCCTTCAACCTTTTCTTTTTTAAATTGCTTATCTGTAGAGCTATGGTCCTCAAACCATTGTGCATTATCAGAAATAGTTTGTGCCCTTTTGCTAGCTTCCACATCTTTAATGGAAACCACACTCTCAAAACTTGCTTTTTTGCCCAACGCATCGCCATATACCTCAATAAAACCATGCACAGCATCCACAGTGGATTCTATATCTTGGAGCCAAAGAATGCTATATTCATCAAATTTGCTAAGGTCACCAGTTTCATAATATTCAATAAGCTTCCCAAAAGCTTGCGCCTGAAGTTCTGTTTCGCAAAATTGCTGAGCTTTTTTGAGCCAATACACAATTTTCTCAATCTGTGCAGAATACATTCCGCCAACTTTCCATACTAATTCCTTAATCTCACCATCTTCCTTTACCAATTTCGAATTCATGCCATAGCTAGGAGGGGTTTTGTCGTTAGAGTTATTCATTTTTGAATAGAATGCCACAGCCTCTGCTTGGCTTACTCCTTCGTAATAGTTATTTGCTGATGCTTGCAGTAAATCCACACCTTCGTCAAGGCTTACCCTTTTATTATCAAGCTCTTTATTGAATATTACATTCTTTATGTCAATATCACTTTTGTATATATTAGTTGAATTTTCAATCAGTATATCCCAATATTTTTCATCAAATTCAGGATAGAACTTATCCATTGAGTAGTGATGGTGTATGCCATTGCTAAACCATACTCTTTTAATATAAACCTCAAATTTATTGAAATAGTCAGTATTTCTATCACCATTAAATGAAGTATAAATACTTTCTAGAGTATTTCTTATATCAAGGTTGTGTTTATAATTTTGGTCGTAAATAATATCACGGCCCCATAGTGCAGCTTGATGAAGGAAAAATAACTGCTTCTTTTTTGATAAGTCAAGCTGGTCGAAACCAGGTACTTGATATCTTAATATGCGTGTGTCACCGAATTGCTCGGTTTGATATTTAAACTCGTTCATGTTCTATTGTGTTTTCATAAATTAAGGGCTGCAAAGTATATAAATATCTTTTCAGTATTTACATTAATAATATTTTTTTTTGATAAACATTGTTAAAATGAAATATGTTAATTAATTTTATTAGTACTACTGTTATTTTAAGGGTTAAGAATCCGTTTTATTAGTGCAATATGCCTATTAGTTTAGATTATTGTTACAGTAATTTGTATTTTATAAACAAATAAGCATTAAACAAAAGTGCTAAGCGTAAATTAATATTGCCAATTATATAGTTCCATTAAAAAGGAGGTAAAGTCATTCTATTATTTATACATTAATGTATTAAAACAAAACCTGCCCAATCTAAGGTAAGGAACCCATTATTAATACATTCCTTTTTAGCCAATCGTAAAGCCTCGCCATAGCTTACACTCTGACTAATAAGTATGGAATAAAACTTAGTAAGAAGTTCTTTAGTCTTAATATCGTTAACTGGCCATAGTGATGCAATTACATTTTTACTTCCCGAAATAATAAACGCTCTAGGAAAGGCAATCAGACCTTCGCCCTGTGCGTAGTTTCCAGATCCAGAGCTACAGGTACTAATAACAACCAAATTAGCATTCATTTTTATATTATATATTTCACCTAATGTCAATAAGTTATCGTTAGTTATTTTATCTATATCTTTAATAGACTCTTGGTATAGAAATATTGCAGATTTCTCTATTTCTACATTATCGACAAAGGCATGAGAGGCAATATGTACTATGTCGTAGTCATCAATAATTGGCTTCAAATTCACTTCTATGGCATCCTTATCAATATAGTATTTACTCTGCAAACTGTTGGCTTTAAAAATAGAATCAATCTCTATAATTTCATCCTCACTGGAGTATAAAGTAGGAAGTGAAAAGCCATTCCTTGTTCGTACTGCCATAAGTCCACCATTATCATTCTGTTTTTTATAAACAAAAGGAGCGATACTAATAATAGAATTATTGCTATAGTTAGCATTATAATCTTGAGAGTACCAATATGAAGTACCAAGGCTATATGATACATTTATGGTATTAACAAAATATTCGCCAGTACTAGGGAATCTGAATGTCTCAAAAGGGATTTTACTTAATCGTCTATCAGTAATAATAACAAGATTACTAAGTTTGGCTATTTCCTTTTCTATATCTATAAACAACATATTACTCAACTCATTAGGGACTTTACGACCAGTTTTTATTGAGTATATATGTTTGGAA
>NIUZ01000176.1 GCA_002254285.1 Bacteroidetes bacterium 4572_112
TAATTCTGATTTATTGAATGTAATTCAAAAGAATATAATTACCGATAAAAAGAAAGCTTCTGTAGCCATCAAAGATTTATCGAAAATATTATCAGCATTAGACTCTCGCTTGAATGTTATTATGGGCGTAATTTTGAACTCCATATTTGCTTGGGATATTAGGCAAGTGTATCGTATGGAAGCCTGGAAAGGGCAGTATGCTGCTAATTTTAATCAATGGTTCAATAGCATTGGCGAATTTGATGCATTGCTTAGCCTAGCTAATTTACAATATAATAAAGTTGATTGGAATCACCCTTCAATTAGCGATGATAATGTATGGCAGATTACGGAAATGCGCCATCCACTTATGGCTCAAAGCGAATGTGTGGCAAACGATTTTAGTGTGCAAACAATGCCTTTTATAAAGGTAGTAACAGGAGCTAATATGGCAGGAAAAAGTACCTACCTACGTTCTGTGGGAAGTAATCTTGTACTTGCAATGATTGGTGCTGTGGTAAATGCAAAATTAATGTCGTTTCATCCTTTGCAGATAGTTAGTAGCCTGCGTACTTCCGATTCGCTAATGAGTGGTGAGTCGTATTTTTATGCCGAGATTAAGCGCTTACAGATGATTGTAAATAGACTTAAGAGTGGCGAAAAGGTATTTGTGCTTTTGGACGAAATACTTAAAGGAACAAACTCTAATGATAAGGAGCAAGGTTCACGCTCATTACTTGAGCAACTAATTAAACTTAATACAATAGGCGTAATTGCTACTCACGATTTATCATTAGGAAACCTTAGCTCACTTTATCCCAATGCAATAGAAAATCAGTGCTTTGAAGTGGATATTATTGATGATCAGCTTTCGTTTGATTATAAAATAAGACCAGGAGTAGCGCAAAATATGAACGCAAGTTTCCTGTTGGCTCAGAACTTAAAACATAATTTCCAAGCAATTAATAATTAAACATTAACAATTAACAATTAGTCATTAGTCTTCAAACTTCTTAATTTCCCCGCTTTTAAGTTTAGCTATATAAATTTTCAAATCGCCATAAACCTCTGGTGCTAGAATCAGCAAACCAATAATATTTGGGAAAGCCATAGTAAGAATCATCATATCGGCAAAGGCAACCACCGCACCTAATTCCGCAGCAGCACCAATCACAGTAAATGATAAGAAAATGAAGAAGAAAGTATAATTCAAAGTCTTTTGTGATAGGTTGAATTTTTTGAATAATCCACCAAAAAGAAATTTGAAACTATTAAGACCATAATAAGCCCAAGTAATCATTGTGGAGATTGCAAAAAGCATAATTGCGAAAGCAAGAATATAAGGGAACCAGCTAATTACGCTACCAAATGCAGCAGAAGTAAGTTGCGAACCACTCATGCCATTAGCAAGCTCTGGAGTATAATATCCTGTAAATACGATAACTAAAGCAGTCATTGTACATATCAATACTGTGTCTATAACAGGCTCAACTAGAGCTACAAAACCCTCAGAAATAGGTTCGTCAGTTTTTACCGCTGAGTGAGCAATAGTTGCTGATCCCACACCTGCCTCATTGGAGAAAGATGCCCTTTGAAAACCTACTATCAATACTCCAAGGAATCCACCCTTAAGAGCATCGGCATTAAAAGCGCCATCGATAATAATTCCGAATACAGCAGGGATTTCTGTATAATGAACGCCGATAACAACCAAAGCTGCTAAAACATAAATTCCAGCCATTATAGGAACAACTTTTTCGGTAACTTTAGCAATACTTTTTATACCACCAATAATTACAACTCCTACAATTATAGCTAATGCCATTCCGACCCATGCACCATGTCCTACAAAAGCAGGCTCTATTAGTTCAAATTGCATGAATGTTTGATTCGATTGAAACATGTTTCCACCACCAATAGAAGCACCAATCATTAGTACAGCATAGGTTACAGCAAGCACTTTTCCCAAAGGCCATAAGCTGAATCCTAGTAATTTCTTTTCTTTAAGAGCCTTTTCTAGATAAAACATTGGTCCACCAGATACATTTCATACGTACTGTAAAAAATGCAGCTCCCAGAACTAGCCATACAACTATAAAAGGAATATCTTTGGTAATAGGTTTGCCTTGTTCATCAAGTAATGGTTTACCATTTTCGTCATAAACAACAGGGTCGTGAATACCTATGGCTGTAAAAGGATCCCAAAAAAGCACTTTTTCTAGCGCTGTAACTTTAGGCTCAAACCAATGGTTAATTTTCTGACTTATAGTCTGTTCTGTCTGAGTTTCTTTCTCAAGAGTGCTTTCTGACTTTACATCCTCAGCGAAAAGAGAGGTGCTCATTCCTAAAAAAAGGAATGCAATTAATAATATTTTCTGCATAGGTAGTATGATTATTTATGGATAATACAAATGTATAAAAATAATTGACATGATGTACAGAACTGCAATGTCTTTGCTTTACTGTAGAGAACCCTTCGCTCAAAGAGAAGGTTTCGCTAGTTTTTGGATTACTTGTACTGAGTATGGGTCAAAGCGTCGGCGTCGCTCGAAACGACACCGACGCTAAGCTCAAAAGAATCCCAATTTATTTAACTTAATAAAACATATCTTCATATCTTAGCCATATGATTGGGAGTAATAATGATTTCAATGATACAACAGTTAAGTTCATACTGTCGGTACAAATTATTTATGATTGTAAATATCTAATGAAAGAATAATGATTAAACTAAATGGAAATAGAATAAAAAATACAGCTCTGTTATTTTTAATACTTTTAATCTTTGGACAATCATATGGACAAGAAAATTGTTTTGATATTCCAAAAATGAAAAATTACGGTTTTTTCAGAATAAAAAACTGCACGGATACCATTTACTTAGGTGTTTTACAAGGTGATTCAATAGCAGAACTAGAACGTATTTATATTAAAGTAGAAAAGAAATTATATTTATATATTATTAGTGACACAGCTTTTGAAATTGGTCAATTTAGGAAGTTTAACTTTATTTCATTCTCTAAAAGCCAATTTATTAGAATGGAAAAAAAAAGATACTGGAAATCATATGATACGAAGGGTAATATAATTGACTTAGTTGATAATTATTCTCAGTATAAATATTTTAGGATTTTTCCTTGCTTTAGAGTCGTTTCTACGAAAAAACATGATGAAATTTAATCAAGATAGTTTATGTTATGAAATATCACCATCCGCTGGTGCGCGAAACGCAAGTTCGACGCAGTCATTCCATAGCGATACAAACAAATAACAAGCTTAAAAATAGACCAAGGAACTAGTATATATTTAGTACTTTTACTTTCTATATTTACACTATTTAAATTATAAAGTATTTGTTATTGCATTAGTTATAAGGAATTTTGAAACATAATATAATGAAAAAGGAATTATTAAAAAACAAAGAACAAGATTTATTAAATAAATTAACTGAACTCATTGAGTCTAGTCAACAAAAGATTGTTATACATGCTAATAGTACATTAACACTAACTTTTTGGCAGGTCGGTAAATATATAAATGATTTTGTATTAGATAATAAACGTGCTGAATATGGTAAACAGATTATGTCGACAGTGTCTACATATTTGAACAAAAAATATGGAAATAATTTTGAACTACGTAATCTTCGTAGAATGAGGCAGTTTGCAGAACAATTTAATGACTTTGAGATTGTGACGACACTGTCGACACAATTGAGTTGGTCACATTTTATTGAACTTTTCCCCTTGAAAAAGATTGAAGCGAAACTTTTTTATGCCAATAAAATTGCGGAAGCAAATTGGGGTGTTAGAGAATTGCGAAAGCAAAAGGATAAAAAACTATATGAAAGAGCCTTAGTCGCAAATAATCAGTTTCCTTCTGAAATAGAGGGGACAAAAGATTTATTTAAGGATCCGTATTTATTGGACTTTCTGAAGTTAAAAGATGATTTTTTGGAGAAAGACCTTGAAGCAGCAATCCTCGTAGAACTTGAGAAGTTCATTTTAGAACTAGGAAAGGGTTTTACTTTTGTAGAACGACAAAAAAGAATGATTATTGATGGTGAAGACTTTAAACTAGACTTACTATTTTTCCATAGAAAACTACAACGCTTGGTGGTTGTAGAACTTAAAATTGGACGCTTTAAAGCTCGGTATAAAGGGCAAATGGAGTTATACTTAAAATGGCTAAATAAGTATGAAAAACATGAAGGTGAGAACGGACCTATTGGTTTAATACTATGTACAGAAACAAGTAAGGAACAAATAGAGCTTCTTGAAATGCACAAAGACGGAATTATGGTAGCCGAATATTGGACTGAATTACCTCCTAAAAATATACTTGAAGAAAAACTCCAAGAAGCAGTAATTGAAGCTAAAGAAAGATTAGAAAGAAGAAAGCTTAAATAGTAGTGAATTATTAATAAAAAAATAGAACATATTACCTAGACACATAAACTCATTTATACCGAATACAACTCAAAGCGTCGGCGTCGCTCGAAGCGACACTGACTTTATTAATGGCAGGCTGGCTTTACTTAAAAAGTTGAACTTAATAGAGTATTATATTTAAACTAAATAATTAGTATCTTTGACATTAGTGAATTAATGTTTGCAAAGAATGAGAAGAATAGGTGTGATTATGACAGAATATGATAAATTAGAATATAAGAATTGGATTAAATCTTTAAAAACAAGGTTTAAACAAAGTCAAATTAAGGCAGCTGTTAAAGTAAATTCTGAAATACTCGAATTCTATTGGAACTTGGGAGCTGATATCGTAGCAAAACAAAAAAATACTGATTGGGGTTCTGGTTTCATAAAGCAAATAAGTGCAGATTTAATTAAAGAATTTCCTGATGTTACTGGTTTTTCTTTCAGAAACATAAAATTTATAAGGCAGTGGTATTTATTTTATTACCAGTATTATATAAAAAGTCGACAAGCTGTTGACCAATTGGAAAATCAACAAAATGTAAAAGGGAAACAAGCTGTTTCCCTTTTAGAAAGTTCAATTGGGAAACAAGTTGTTTCACAATTACAAGAGCCTATAACGAAACAAGCTGTTTCGCAAATTACCCAGATACCTTGGGGACATAATATTTTAATTGTTCAAAAATCAGCTGATGTTAAAGAAGCTTTGTTTTATGTGAGCAAAACCATAGAATATGGTTGGAGTCGCGCTGTACTTGCACACCAAATAGAAAGTCAGTTATATAAGCGAGAAGGTAAAGCAATAACTAATTTTAAAACTACTTTACCAAAACTTCATTCTGATCTGGCAAACGAATTAATAAAAGACCCATATCACTTTGATTTCTTTAGTTTAAAAAAGAAATACTCTGAACGACAGCTCGAAGATGCATTGTTAGACCATATTACTAAATTTCTATTGGAATTAGGAGCTGGCTTTGCTTTTATTAGCAGGCAGAAAATTATTACCGTAGGCAAGCGTGATTTTAAAATGGATTTACTTTTTTATCATACCATCATGCATTGTTATGTTGTGGTGGAACTAAAAGTTGTTGATTTTGAACCAGAGTTTGCGGGTAAACTCAACTTTTACATAACTGCCGTTGATAAGCAAATAAAAACAGAAAAGGATGAACCTACGATTGGTATTTTGATTTGCAAAGACAAGGATAAAACAGTAGTAGAATATGCTTTAAATGATATTTATAAACCAATGGCTGTGTCAGAATACCATTTAACAAATATACTGCCTGATAATTTAAAGGATAACTT
>NIUZ01000177.1 GCA_002254285.1 Bacteroidetes bacterium 4572_112
GCATATTTTTTCTGCATACAATATTTGTATTCTCACCAAGGTTATCCTTAGTCCATTCGGCCATTGCAAAATAGTTGCGATAGATAGGATTAAGAGGTGTATTTGCCGCTTTATTCAAATCACTTAATCGTGGTGTATATATAAATGCAACTAAAATAAAAGCGTAGGGTAGGTATCTCTTTACTTTTTCTGTATCGGTTTTTACCATTGCCATAATAAATATTATAAGCTCAAATATTCCATAAAAGAAAAGGAAAATCATAAGAGGAACAATAGGCATCATAAAGCGAATTCCAGTCCAAACAGCAGGCCATAACATTAATATAGCAAATGTTGCTAAGAAATACCCTGCCAATACAACTTGGAACTTTTTGCTACGGATTATTCCGAAAGAGATAAATGCAATAATAATAATCCCTAGAGCCATTGAGCCTGATTGATAGTTAGGTTCGGTACCAAATATTGCTGCTGGTATTTCACTTTCGATATAACGAGGAATATTAGAAGATATACGGTCTAACCAGTCACCAATTCCCTGCATTTCGCCTGTTGAGCGATCATAATAATCTTTATACTTTAGAGCAGCTGTATATGCCGATCCCTCAAAAGCCGTGCTACGAATATACCAAGGTAAAGCAATTGCTACAAATCCAATTCCGTAGCTAAACATATATTTCCAATGACTGTGAACAAGATAATAAAGCCCAACACCACCAATAAGAGCAATGCCTTGCGAGCGTATGTAGTATGAAAATGATGTAGTTAGTAAAAGTGTGATAAACCAAGGGCTTTTCCATGGGTCTTGCTCAATATCTATTTTAGTAAGGGCAAATAAACCCAGCGATGAAAAGAAAATAAATGGTATTTCGCTCATCATCCATGTGCTATATTGCAAGTGATAATAATGAAAAAGCATAGCAAATACTATGGCAAAGCTAAAATGAATATTCTTGGTAATTGCCCTAAAAAAGAAGAATAGTATAATAAGTGAGGCAAAATAAAGAATACCATTTACATATTTAATTGTTTGAATGCTATCATTAGAAACAGTCATTACGGTAGCGATAAAAGCAGGATATCCGGGAGGATATGAATTAGAAGCGGTTTTCTCCATTTGCTGTACATTACTAAAACCATCGCCATTAGCCAATGCTTTACCGAGGATATAGTAATTAGCATTATCTCCTAAAAAGGCAACTTTGCTATCGTAAATATGATTGTAAGTGGGAATAAATGCAAATAAAATAATCAATAAATAGGCTATGATAAATTTATTTTCTTTGTTATTTAGTATGTCTTTAAACATTGATATATCGTTTGTTAGTAGATATTACTTAATCTTTTTATTTATCTTTCTTCTTTTGCGCCGCTTTGTGATATAATTAAGCTTAACACGTCTAATAAGTTTATAGCGCATCCAACTACGACCCCAATAAATATTTGCCCAAAGTCGCTCATGTAAATAATAAATGGCCATTTTACTTACTGCTTCTATACCTACTGCCGCCAGAATAAGCTGTAATGCTTCTCTTCCTCCAACAGTAAAATAAAATATAATAAATGTGGTGAAGCTTGCAATAATCCTCCAGCTAATTGCCTTAGCAAGAGAACGTGCAGGACTTTCTCTGTCTACAGAAAGTTCTTTTGGTACCTTTACGCCATCAATATCTTGAAATTCTTTTTGGTCTTTGACTGTTCGCATTATTTGTTTTAATCTTTAATAATCTACAAAGATGATAAAAATATTCATTGATTTTTCAATGATAAATATTTTATTTCATAAGTTTGTAGTGTGAGCTTTTAAAAAGTAAGTACTCTTTGTAATGGGTAAAATTTATGACCAAAAGAATTCTAATTTTTCCTTGAGGCAATTTACTGTAATTGGTGTAGTACCATACTGTTCGCCATCAGGGGTTAAGGTTTTATTTTCTTTTGTTTTCACAATTATTTCCTTTGCTTTAATGTATTCAATGTCTGGATGATGTATGTGAGCTCCTTTAAATACTTGAGCAAATATTTTAAGAACATTCCATCTCGATGTTTTGCGACTAATTGTTACGTCTAGTAATCCATCATCAATTTTAGCCTCAGGAGCCATAATAAAATCAGAGCCTGTATGTGTGGTATTTGATATTTCAACAAAAAGGTTGTCCTGCTTAATGGTTTTGCCATCAAGTATTATTTCCAAATCAAAAGTACGAAGAGCAAGGATTTTTTCCATGGAAGCAATGCTATATGAGTGATTTCCTAACTTTTTGTACTTTTTGGCCGCTTCATTAATATCGGCAACCATTCCAAAACCAAGTATATTATGGAAATAAAAATCTCCCTCCTGCATTTGACAATGCCCAATATCAACTTTCTTTATTTTATGGTTAGCAATAATATCGATAGCCTTTTTATAATCGAAAGTGTCTAAACCAATTTCAAAAGCAAATGCATTGCCAGTGCCATTAGGAATAATCCCAATAGGAGGCTTAGTGGAACCGGAATTTTTATAATAGCCATTAAGAACCTCGTGTAAGGTGCCATCGCCACCAGAGCTTATAACTCCATCATAAAGAGACAAGTCTGCTTCTTGAACCATTTTTGTGGCTTCGCCAGCGGCACGAGTAAATCTCAAATCGAAATCCATACCCTTATCTCTAATAAGCTGCTTTATTTCTGTAAAAACTTTTCCTGATTTTCCAAATCCTGCAAAAGGATTATAAACTAATAGTAATTTCAATGCTGTAATTTTTGTTTATTTTGCCAAAAGTATCACTTTTATTGAAATTATAAAATTTTATTTTGGCCTAAATATTATGCTCTATTAAAAAGGGCTTATTTATATAAATTCTATTCAAATTCTCATTTCTATTTTTCATACTTTTGCACGATAAACAAATAAAATACTATCCTATGTTATCAATTGGAGATACAGTAAAAGTACATTATACAGGGCAATTTCCCGGAGGTAAAGTATTTGATACTACCATCGGAAACGAGCCTATATTTTTTACCCTGGGTGACGAAATGATGATCCCTGGCTTTGAACAAGCGGTTTTTGATATGAAAGAAGGCGATAAAAAAACTGTGGAGATAAAAGCTGCAGATGCTTATGGCGAATACGATAAGGACCTATTGATGGAGGTAAATAAAGATGAATTCCTTGGAGGAAAAGAGGTGAAGGAAGGTGATACAGTGCAGGCACCTACCGAGGATGGTGTGCTAATGTTTAAGATTCACAAAATTAACGATAAAACCATAATTTTGGATGCCAATTCTGAACTTGCTGGCAAGGATGTTATATTTGATATAGAGCTTCTTGAAGTTAAAAAAGGAGAGGTTTCCATTGATGAATTTAATGAAGAAGAATTTGGTAGCTTCGATGATGAATTTGCCTCTGATGACTTTAGCGATGATGCTGAGTATTTTGATGCAGAAAACTATTAATAAAGATAATAAATGATTGAAATTAAAGAAGCTGTAATTACTAATATTACGGTACACAAAATAGGAATACAAACAGATTCCTCTTTTATAAATGATAAAGAGGTAATGTTTAATTTTGAAGAGGATGAGGATGTTATAACTAAAACATTTCTTAAGCCTTTTACCTCATGTCATGCTACTTACGAGTTTCGTCATGATGAGGACGTGGAGTTAAATCCAATTTTCAAAATAGCAAAAGAAATTAATGAGGAAGCTGATTTTGTTCTAAAAACAAAAGAAATTCATCAATATTTGAAAGATGTTTCTACTCATCCTAATATTAAGGATGGCGATTTGTTTGTTATCAATTATGATAATGTAAAGTTGGGAAACGAGCATTATAAGGCTTTGGGGATATATAAAGTTGAGAATAAAGAGACTTTTATTGAGACTTTCGCAACGATTATGTAAATAATACTACCCATTTTCTGGAAATGACCGAGAACTTTATTAAACATAAAATGCCTGAGGAGTTTGATGTAAATAGAACCGACCAGATAGATTTGCTAAACCGCTCTGTTGATTATTTCAAAACCAACGACAACTTTGTGCAGAAAGAGTTTGAGGAGGAAGTATTGCAAGATACTAATCTAATAGATACATTCCATTCTTATGACGAAGGCTATACTCACGATAAGTCGATAGGTTTTGATGAGGGTTTCGAAATCTCAAATAAAGCAGTAAAAAAGCAGGCAAAGAATTTTAAGAGTGTTTTGAAGCTTGACAAAAACTTTAGTATTTATATGCATGGCGACAAAAGCCTTGTGGAAAGAGGTGTGGACGAAACATCGGGCAAGAAATACTATAAATTTTATTACGACGACGAAAAATAAATCGTCACTATTTATATTAAAACGATATTTGCTTTAAAATATATAATTGCTTAATACATTTAAAAAAAACATTATGGACTTTACTAAAATAGAGAAAAAAGCTATTAATTGTTTATTAGTAAAGCTAATGAAAGCTGATGGTATTACAGATATTAATGAAGCTCTAACTTTATATGAGATTAGCAATTTAATAAAATTAAGCATTAACGAAGCCCAGGAGTCGCTTGTGATGGATTTTGAAGAGTGCAAAAAGGTGATTAACTCCATGGAGGCTTATAACAAAAGAGTTACCAAAGAGTATTTCAATCATATGGCAGCTACCGATGGCAATGTTGCAAAGTCGGAGCAGGATATGATTAACGATATATTTGAGGACTAATGTCGGCATCTTTTATTGATATTCATACGCATAATGCACTTTCTGATTCGCAAGCTGGGATTCAGAGCTTTTGTATTCAGGATATTAGTTTCAATCAGCAGTGGCCTAGCTCATTTTCTGTGGGTATTCACCCGTGGCATATTCATAAAGTAGATGTTACTCAGGCTCTAAAGCAGCTTGAATATATTGCCTGCGAAAAAGATATGAAAGCAATTGGTGAATGTGGCTTAGATAGAGCAATTGCTCGTAATTTTGACCTACAACTTTCTGCATTTATTAGTCAGATAAAAATTGCCGAAGCTTTTGATAAGCCAATGATTATACATAATGTAAGAGCCTTTTCCGATTTCCTTTCCATTCTTAAAAACGAGAAACCGGCTATCCCTTTTGTTTTTCATGCCTTTAATGGTAATAAGGATATTTTAAATAAGCTTATGAGGTTTAATGTGTATTTTTCTATAGGAGCAGATGTGCTTAAGGATAATAGCAAAGCGCTGCGAATATTACCTTTTATCCCTCTCAATAGATTATTTATTGAAACAGACGAATGGGAAGGTGATATCGCAGAATTATATCAAAAAATTAGCGAGTTAAAATCTATTGATGTGGAAAAATTGAAGAATCAGCTATATTATAATTACAAAAATATATTTGCATAATGGAAAGTTGGAAGGAGAGGACGGAGCTACTATTGAAAAAAGAAGGAATTGACAAATTACTTAATAGTAGCGTTCTTGTTGTTGGTTTGGGCGGAGTAGGTGCATATGCTGCGGAAATGCTTTGCCGTGCAGGAGTGGGGACTATGCGAATTATTGATGCCGATACTATTCATCCCAGTAATAGAAATAGGCAACTACTGGCTTTAAAAAGTACTGATGGTAAATCAAAGGCTTTATTGATGAAACAGAGGCTATTGGATATAAATCCTGAACTAAAGGTTCAAGCTGATGATATGTTTCTTAAAGACGAACTCACTGAGCAAGTGTTGAAGCAAGGCTACGATTATATTATTGATGCCATAGACTCACTTGCACCAAAGATGATACTAATTGCAACTGCCCTTGAGCAAGAAATCCCCATAATTAGCTCAATGGGTTCTGGAGGAAAAACCAATCCTTCGAAAATAAGAATTGCCGATTTTAGCGAAACCTATAATGATAAGCTTGCTCGTATGCTTCGTAAAAGAATGCATAAAAGGGGAATCTATTCAGGTTTTAAAGTGGTGTTTTCGTCAGAAAAGACTAATCCTGATGCAGTAAAATTTATTGAGGATGAAATGAATAAAAAAACCACCGTTGGCACAATCTCCTATATGCCACCATTATTTGGCAGTTTTATGGCTGCAGAAGTAATTCGTGATATTGTTGGAATAGAGGAATATGAGAATCATATTGTGAAGTAATCAATCCTATCGTTATCATTATTTTGCAATATCTATTGCATAATTTACTATCTTTGACAATTGAATATTGATTTTTTATGAAAATTATAGCAAGAATACTACATTGGATTCTAACTCGCAGATACAGTATTGAGATTAAGGGAGAAGAAATACTTAAAGAAAAAGGCCCGAAAATATACTTACCTAACCATCAAGCAGAGGTAGACCCAATAGTTTTATTATCGGTGATACAGATGTATCATAAGGCGGCGCCAATGATTAGTGCAATGTATTATAATGTTCCTGTCTTTAAACAGTTTCTTGATCTTATGGGCTCGGTACCAGTATCGGATTTGGATAGGGGTGTACGCGATCCAAATGTGATGAAAACCATTAGCGATGCTGCAAATACTGCATTTGCCAAAGGAAATAGCATACTATTATATCCTTCAGGACACCTTTGCAACCAAGGCTATGAAGATATAGGTAATAAACAAGGTGCTTATAATATTGTAAAATCATCACCTGATAATTTGAAGATTATTGGTGTTAGAATGGCTGGTTTTTGGGGTAGTAAATGGTCTAGAGCTTGGTCAGGAGTTTCTCCAGATTTCACAAAACTATTTTTAGAAAGTATGTTTTGGTGGTTCTCTAATCTTATATTTTTTATCCCTAAGCGCAAGGTTGTATTTGAGTTTTTTGATATTACCGAGGATGCTAAGGATAAAGCTAAGAACCTAAAAAGACGAGATTTATCGATACATTTACTAAGCATAAAGATGAATATTTTGCTTGGGATGATGTATCGGGTACAAGTACTAGGGGTGGATTTATGCTTAAGGCAGCAGTGGTTTCACAATTGATAAAATCGCGTACTGATCACAATTATGTGGGTATAATGTTGCCCGCATTACAAAGTACAACTTTGCTAGTAATAGCAACTTATATGGCAGGCAAAGTGCCAGTTATGTTAAATTGGACAGTGGGGCATAAGGTGCTTTCGTACTGTGCTGATATTACAGATTTGGATTTGATAATAACGGCTACTAGTTTTTATGATAAAGTAAAAGAGCAGATTCCTGAAGATGTAGAAAAACGATTGATGTTTCTTGATAAAGAGGTAGCTAATATATCATTGGCAATGAAGCTTAAAGGGCTTATGCAATCGAAGTTTCCAAAACAATTAATCAATACCAAGCTAGACGATAAGGCTGTAGTGTTATTTACCTCTGGTAGCGAAACTCTTCCTAAGGCGGTACCTTTAACTCATCAAAACGTTGTTCACGATCTTTGGGGAGCATTGCAATTATTTGAAATCAGAGTTCAGGATATATTCCTTAGCTTTTTGCCTCCTTTCCATAGTTTTGGCTTTACAGTATTATCAATTCTGCCTTTAATTACAGGGGTAAAAGTTGCTTATACGCCTAATCCGACCAACCTTCGTGAGGTAATAGATGTGCTTAAACATAATAAAGCCACAAATATGATGGCTACTCCAACTTTATTAAAAATGCTAATGGCTAAGGCTAGTAGCGAGGAATTTGAGTCATTACGCCTTGTAATTAGTGGTGCCGAGAGTTTACA
>NIUZ01000178.1 GCA_002254285.1 Bacteroidetes bacterium 4572_112
CCTAATATGTACAAAATGTCGGGAGAATTACTTCCTGGTGTTTTTCACGTTAGTGCACGAAGCATCGCTGCTCAAGCACTTTCTATATTTGGTGACCATAGTGATGTTATGAGTGTACGCCAAGCTGGTTTTGCTATGCTAGCAACTGGTAGCGCACAAGAAATCATGGATATCGCTGGTATTGCTCACCTTGCCGCAATTAAAACACGTATTCCTTTCTTACACTTTTTTGATGGATTCCGTACTTCTCACGAAATTCAGAAAGTAGAAGCAATGGATCAAGACGAAATGGCTAAGTTACTAGATTACGATGCTATTCAGCGTTTTCGCGACAATGCTCTTAATCCAGAAAAGCCAGTAACTAGAGGTACAGCTCAAAACCCTGATATTTATTTCCAGGCTCGTGAGGCTGCAAATAATTTCTATGATGAAATTCCTGATTTAGTTGAGGAGTATATGGTAGAAATCAAGAAAATAACTGGTCGTGAGTATCACCCATTTACATATTATGGTCACCCTGAAGCTACCGATATTACTGTAGCAATGGGTTCTATAAACGAAACAATCAAAGAAACTATTGATTATGAAATGAAAAATGGTAAAAAGATTGGTGTTATCACTTGTCACCTTTACCGTCCATTTTCTAAGAAATATTTCATGAAAGTATTCCCTAAGACTGTTAAGCGCATTGCTGTTCTTGACCGTACTAAGGAAATTGGAGCCAATGGCGAGCCAATGTATCTTGACGTAAGAGATTTATTCTATGGTCAGGAGAATGCTCCTATGATTATTGGAGGTCGTTATGGTCTTTCTTCTAAAGACACTACCCCATCAATGATGCAATCAGTATATAATAACCTAGCTTCAGAAAACCCTATCAACGGATTTACTGTAGGTATTATTGATGATGTATCTTTCAAATCGCTTCCTTTATTGCCAGAAATTAACTGCGCTAAAGAAAGTACAATCGAAGCTAAATTTTATGGTTTAGGTGCTGATGGTACTGTTGGAGCTAACAAAAACTCTATTAAAATTATTGGAGAAAATACTGATATGTATTGCCAAGCATACTTCTCTTACGATAGTAAGAAGTCTGGTGGTTTTACAAACTCTCACCTACGTTTTGGTGATGAGCCTATCACATCTCCTTATTTGGTAAATAACCCTGACTTTGTTGCTTGTCACGTTCCTGCTTACTTAACTAAGTACGAAATGTTGGAAGGTTTAAAAGACGGTGGTACTTTCCTTTTAAATAGTATTTACGACGAAGCTAAAACTATTGAAGTTTTGCCTAATTATTTTAAACAATATATGGCAGAACATAATATCAACTTCTACATAATTAATGGTACTAAACTAGCTGCAGAAATTGGACTAGGTAACCGTACTAATACTATTATGCAGTCTGCTTTCTTTAAGTTAGCTGATATTATTCCTTACGACCAAGCAAAAGAGGAAATGAAGAAATTCATTGTTAAATCTTATGGTAAAAAAGGTGAGAAGATTGTTAACATGAACTATAAGGCAGTTGATGCTGGAGAAGATGTTATCAAGGTAGAAGTTCCTGCTGAGTGGGCTAATTTAGAAGTTACTTCTATTGTTCCTAAGCAAAAAATTACTCCTACTGATTTCGTTAAGAATGTAGCTCAAGTAATTGATGCTCAGAAAGGAGATACTCTTCCTGTTTCTACTTTTATAGGAATGGAAGATGGTACTATCCCTAATGGTACTACTGCTTTTGAAAAGCGTGGTATTGCTGTAGACGTTCCAGAATGGCAAGCTGATAATTGTATTCAGTGTAACCAATGTTCTTATGTATGTCCTCACGCTGCTATTCGTCCTTTCTTAATGGATGAAGAAGATGTGAAGAATGCTCCAGAAGGAACAGAAACTATTACAGGAAAAGGTCCTATTAAAGAATACGAATTCCGTTAAGGAGAAATCACTAATCATGAAGGATGCTACTACTCAGTTCGACGAAATTGATCGTTGGAACTATATGGATAATGAAGTTGGATATAAAGAGAATGTTGTTGACAAAATGAAAAATGTTAAGAACTCTCAGTTTGCTCAACCATTATTCGAATTCTCTGGTGCTTGTGCTGGTTGTGGTGAAACTCCATATATCAAAGCTGCTACTCAATTATTTGGAGAGCGTATGATCATTGCTAACGCAACAGGTTGTTCTTCAATTTATGGTGGTTCGGCTCCTTCTACTCCTTATTGTACTCACGACGATAGTGGTGCTGGTCCAGCTTGGGCTAACTCATTATTTGAGGATAATGCTGAATATGGTTACGGTATGGCTGTAGCTATTAAGAAGATTCGCTCTAACATGGAAGACATGATGAAGGACGGAATGGAAAGCGGTGAGTTTACTGGCGAAATGGCTGATGCTATGAATGCTTGGATTGCAGGTAAAGATAAGGTTGTTTCTTCTGAAGAGGCTACTGCTGTACTTCGCCCAATGCTTGAAAAAGCTGAAAGCAAAGTTGGTAAAGAGCTTAATAAACTTTCTCATTACTTAATCAAGAAGTCATTCTGGATTATTGGTGGTGATGGCTGGGCTTATGATATTGGTTTCGGTGGATTAGATCACGTTATCTCTACTGGCGAGGATGTAAATATTCTTGTACTAGATACAGAGGTTTATTCTAATACTGGTGGACAAGCTTCAAAAGCGACTCCTGTAGGAGCTGTTGCTAAATTTGCTGCTAGTGGAATGAAAACTCGTAAGAAATCTCTTTCTGCAATGGCAATGACTTATGGTTATGTTTATGTAGCTCAGATTTCAATGGGTGCTTCTCAAGCTCAAACTTTCAAAGTATTGAAAGAGGCTGAGGCATATCCAGGACCATCAGTAATTATTGCTTACTCTCCTTGTATTGCTCACGGTATCAAAACTGGTATGAAGAGCGCTGAAGAGGAAGAGAAGTTTGCAGTAACTTCAGGATACTGGCAATTGACTCGCTTCAATCCTGAATTGGAGAAAGAAGGCAAGAATCCATTTACTCTTGACTCTAAAGAGCCAGATTGGAGTACTTTCCACGACTTTATTTATAATGAGGTTCGTTATACTTCACTTCAGAAAGGTTTCCCTGAGGAAGCTGAGCGTTTATCACACATCGCTGTTGATGATGCTAAATGGAGATATAATCAATTCCGTCGTATGGCTGAAATGGATTTTTCGAAATAGAAATATTTTAGATAAATATATAAAGGGTGATTCTCGTATGAGAATCACCCTTTTTTTTTGTGTTAAAAAATGAGGATGATACCCTATTTTAAAGGTGAATATTTTCGAAATTTGCGTCTAAATTCATTCTCAAAAAAAGACTATATTTGCTAAATGACATTTGACGATTTTAAATTTAATGAAGGCATAAATGATGCCCTTTTTTATACAGGATTCAAAAATCCTACACCGATACAAGAACAAGCTATCCCTAAGATAATTGAGGGACACGATTTGCTTGCCACAGCACAAACAGGAACTGGCAAAACTGCCGCATTTATGCTTCCTGTGCTTAATAAAATTGCTAATAATCCTTCGCATAAGATCAACACATTAGTGGTTGTTCCTACTCGCGAACTTGCTTTGCAAATTGATCAGGAAATACAAGCCTTTTCATATTATGCTGATGCATCAAGCATTGCCATTTATGGTGGTGGTGATGGCAATGATTTTAACGAACAACGAAATGCCATTATGAATGGCGTAAATATAATTGTAGCAACACCCGGAAAACTTATCTCCCACCTTAATATGGGTTATGTGGACTTAAGTAATCTAGAGCATTTTATCCTCGACGAGGCCGACCGCATGCTAGATATGGGTTTTATGGAAGACCTCGGTAAGATAATCAAACATCTACCAGAGAAGCGCCAAAATCTTATGTTTAGCGCAACCATGCCTCCAGAGATTAATAAGCTTGCTGCAAAAATGCTTCATAATCATTTTGAGATTAAAATAGCAATTTCTAAGCCTGCAGCAGGTGTTAAGCAAGCAAAGTATGAGGTTTATAGCAATCAAAAGATTCCTGTAATTCTTGATATAATAAAAAAACGCCCAGACTATAATAGTATTCTAATTTTCACTTCCACAAAAAAGATGGTTTCGGAAGTTAGTAATGCATTAAAACGCGAAAAAGTACAAGCAAAGGCTATATCCTCTGACTTTGATCAGAAAGAGCGTGAATCGGTACTTCTTTCTTTTAGAAGCAAGAAAACAAAGGTTCTTGTTGCTACCGATGTTCTTAGCCGTGGTATCGATATCAAGGACATCAATCTAGTTATAAACTACGATGTGCCTAATGATGCTGAGGATTATGTACACCGTATTGGTCGTACTGCTCGTGCTGAAACCAAGGGCGAGGCTATCACTCTTGTAAATAAAGACGATGAGTATAAGATGGTGCGCATCGAAAGACTTATTGAGCGCAAGGTAGATATGATTGAGCTTGATAAAGAATTTGGTGAGAAGCCGAATTTTAAAACTGATGGCAAGAAGGAAAAAGGACGCTTTAGCAAGGATAAAGGACGAGGATCCTTCGGTAAAAACTCAGGAGAAAAAGGAAAAAGAAAGCCTGCCGCAGGAAAAAGATCCTTAGATAAAGACTCGGGGGAAAAAAGGATAGTTAAAAAAGCAAACTATAAACCCAAAGAAAATCGTAATAAGCCAAAAGATACTGAAAATAAGGATAAAGGACAAGTAGTAGGATCCGGCGATAAAAGCACAGGAGGAGAAGTAAAAAGGATAGTTAAAAAATCTAATTATAAGCCTAAAGGCAACCGTAACAAACCACGTAATAATAAGCCAAAGGATACTGAGATTAAGGATAAAGTACAAGAACAAGGAAAAAAGAAGGTTGAGAATAAAGTCAAGCCTAATAATAAGAATAGTAATAAGCCTCGTAAGAAAAGACCTGTAAATAAGGAGAAAGGACAAGGATCCTTCGATAAAAACTCAGGAGGACAAGGAAAAAGGAAGCCTTCGGCAGGACAAGGACAAGGACAAGGACAAGGACAAGGACAAGGTAATACTTCGGATAAAGAAACCTCCTTCGCTAAAGCTTCGGAGGTTAAGAAGAAAAAGAAGTCTATTTTTGATATTTTTAGGAGAAAGAAGAATTAGTAAATGATATTAAAATTATATATTTAAGTGAAAAGAAAAACAGTTACAATTACAATAGTATTGACTGTAATAGCGATAATAGCTATTGTCTTTTCACTTAAATTCAATAGGTTACTCAAAATTGATGAATGCCTCGACAAAGGGGGTAGTTGGAATTATGAAAGAAATGATTGTCAATATGCAGATTCATTTCATCTGACTAAGAAAACATTAATTGAAAGGGATAGTATTGAAACTAAGGTTAATGGAAAGAACCATAATTATAATAAAAAGCCTGTAAATAAGGAAAAATAATCCTGATGGTAATTGGGAGAAGGAAGGTTGAGGTTGAGGTTGAGGTTGAGGTTGAGGTTGAGGTTGAGAAGAAAAAAGAATTTTTTTTTGATATTTTAGGAGGAAGATAAAATTAGAGACTGAAACTATTAGAGATTGTTACTTATTAATTCGTTTTATGCTACTTTAATTCTTCTAATAATTATTATAATAGCTTATAAATTATGAAATAATTATTGTACTTTTACAGTATAAAACTATAAAAAAACATGATTTGATAAACTCTATTTTGCTAAAACAGAAAAGGAATTACACGAAATTGTTAGCTCATATCCTGAAATTTTCAAACAAGAAAATTGGCATGTTTTAGGTAATAATCCAAGTAATTTTGGAGTTATTGAAAATCAGCAATCAAATCCTATAGCAGCATTAATTGAAAAAGTAACTAATTCTATAGATGCTACTTTAATGAAAAAATGCTATGAGAATAGTATTGACCCAAAATCATTGGAAGCTCCTAGAACAATGGCTGAAGCCATTGAGCTATTTTACCCTAATAGGAACTGGGATTTACGTACATATAGACGAAAACAAGCTGAAGAAATCCAAATTATTGCTGATGGTACACCCAAAGATACTTCTGTAATCATATAT
>NIUZ01000030.1 GCA_002254285.1 Bacteroidetes bacterium 4572_112
CGGAGGATTATTTTAAAAGGAGGAAAGAGGGCAAGGGTCCTTCGGTAAAAACTCAGGAGGACTAGGATAAGGAAAAAGTTCATTAGAACCAAGATTCTGCGACCCCCGATAGGAATCGGGAGAAGCAGACTTGTACAAGATTATTACAAACTTTGTGGTATCTATAAAAAAGATTACTTCACTCCGTTCGTGAAATTATTGCTTCGAGCCAAGAGTGCAAAAATTCCCCAAAAACCTACCTCATTTTTATTACCTTTGTCCATTGATACGTATCTGCTAAAATTGTTGATTTTAGCGGAGAATTATATATATATACCAAAATAAGATTTTATGTATTCTGAAAAAGAAGCTATGCAGTCGAGAGGCTGTTGTTTTGTGCCTTCTGCAGATCAGAAGAACGAGAATATAAACCAGCATTCGTGCTGTAAATTAGACGCTTACGATTGGCTAAGCGATATTAATTTCATTGAAGAGAAGCGCTATTTCGATATTGTAGAAGTACGTTTTAAGAACAATAGAAAAGGTTTTTTTCGTTCTCCCGAAGGAGAAACATTACTCAGCGGTGACATAGTTGCCGTGGAAGCAAGCCCAGGTCACGATATAGGAATTGTGAGCCTAACAGGTGAAATAGTGCGTTTGCAAATGCACAAAAAAAAGGTCCCATATAAAGACACTTATATAAGCAAGGTTTATCGTAAAGCCAGAGGCAACGATATTGAGAAATGGGTGCAAGCCGCAGCTCTCGAAATCCCTAGTATGATTACTACTCGTAAAGCAGTGATGGACCTTGGTCTTGATATGAAAATTAACGATGTTGAGTATCAGGGCGATAAAACCAAGGCTGTATTTTATTATACTGCCGAAGGAAGAGTTGATTTTAGAGAATTGATAAAAATTCTTGCCGATAAATTTTCTGTAAGAATAGAGATGAAACAAATTGGTGTTCGTAATCCACAAAAGCTTGCCGGACAATGTGGTAAGCTTAAGTGCTGTCTTAATTTTGAGCAAGATAATTATAAAGAAGAGTCGGCAAAATTCCCTCCTTCGGATGTTAAGCTTAAAACCAAAGCTGGTGATGCTTTCTTTCAAAAGAAAGATATACTTAGTGGCATGATGTGGTATTCGTATTACGAAACTCCATCGGTATTTATTCAATTGCGTCGTCAAGAGGTGCAGAATATTCAGCGAATGAACGATAAGGGAAAACTCCCTGATGCGCTAAATACTCAGCTTGAGGCCGAGCTTGAAGGTTCTATTAAATTCGACAATGTAATTGGACAAGATGATGTTACGCGTTTCGATAAAGTGAAAACTGGTAATAGTAAAGGTAATTCGAAGCGAAACGGAAATCGTAATAAATCGAATAACAAAAACCGTAATCAGTCGAATAATAAAAACGCCAAAACTCAAGACAATAAGGAAGGAAATAAGTCTGCTAAAGATAATAATAACAAAGCGAAGGCTAATAATTCTAAAAACAATAATAGAAATAATGCTAAGGATAATAATCCTAAACAACAGCAAAGATCTAGGTCTGCAAGGCCTAATAATAAGAACAATAAAGTAAACAAATCAAATAAACCAAAGGCCAAAAGAGAGAATAAACCTCAGGTAAATAAAGGCGAAAAGTCTTAAGCTTTTGGGCATTTTTATAACAAATCTCTGAATTAAATTTAGAGATTTGTTATTCTATATTTGATAATATATATATGCTTATGCTTAAAAATATTTATGTGGTTTTTGTTATCGCTTTGGCGTTTATTATTAGCTCCTGTGGCAATAATAGTATTTACGATCATAATCAAGAAATAAATAACCCATGGAAAGCAGAGCAAAAAGCTGAATTCGATTTCAATATTTCGGATACACTTTCGGCATTCGATTTCTATATAAATATTCGCAATACTACCGAGTATAATTATTCTAACTTATACCTTTTTATAAGAACAGATTTTCCTGATGGAAGATATGCCATTGATACTGCCGAATTGTTTCTTGCTGATTTGCAAGGCAATTGGTTAGGTAGTGGTATTGGCGAGATTAAAGATAATCAGATACTATTTCGTAAGCATGGACGTTTTCCCATGAAAGGACAATATAAAATCACTTTCGAACAGGCAATGCGCACAGTTGAGCTACAGGGAATTGAGTCTGTAGGTATACGTATTGATAAAAGCGAAAATTAGGAATTAAACCACCTTACAGATTACTTTCTAAAATAATAAAGAACAGCAAATAATACTATGGCAACAGATAAAAAACTGGAAAAGAAAAAGAAAACTGCAAAAAAGGAGAATACAAACATTAATCGAATTATAAGATTGATGTGGTTTACTTTTATAGGATTAGTGGCTTTTGTTGGTCTACTATTTTATTCTATTTCCATTGGTTGGCTTGGGTTTATGCCTAGTTTCGAAGAGTTGGAGAATCCAAAGAGTAATCTGGCTTCCGAAATATATTCTGCTGACCAAGTTCTGCTAGGAAAATACTATATCGAGAACAGATCAAATATTCATTTCGATGAACTATCGCCAAACCTTGTTGAAGCATTAGTTGCTACTGAGGATGCTCGCTTTTATGAGCATAGTGGAGTGGATTTGCGAGCTTTAATGCGTGTGTTTAAAGGAGTTATTACTGGTAATCGTGCCGGTGGAGGTTCTACTATTACTCAGCAGCTTGCCAAAAATCTATTCCCTAGAGAAGAAAAATCTAAATTGCAATTAGTTACCCAAAAGTTTAAAGAATGGGTGATTGCTACCAAGCTTGAGTATAATTATACCAAGCACGAGATAATAGCCATGTATTTCAATACCGTTACTTTTGGAAGCAATAGTTACGGAATTAAAACTGCATCAAAAACATATTTTGCAAAACTGCCTAGCGAATTGAATAGGGAAGAGGCAAGTATGCTAGTGGGAATGCTTAAAGCACCTTCTTACTATAATCCTGTACGAAATCATGAAAGAGCGCTAAAGCGTCGTGAGATTGTACTTTCGCAACAGCGCAATTATAAATATATTACTCAACAAGAGTATGACTCATTGCGAAATACTCCACTGGATATGAGCAGATATCGTAGAGCTGATCATAAGGTTGGTTTGGCTACATATTTTAGAGAATATTTGCGTGGCGAGATGAAACAATGGTGCAAGACTCACTATAAAACAGATGGCGAGCCATATAATCTTTATCGTGATGGATTAAGAATATATACTACCATTAACTCAAAAATGCAGCGCTATGCCGAGGAGGCAGTTGCTGAGCATTTGGGAGAAGATTTACAGCCAGCATTTTTTAAGCATTGGTCCAATAAAAAGC
Source organism: Bacteroidetes bacterium 4572_112 (assembly GCA_002254285.1). GTDB lineage: Bacteria > Bacteroidota > Bacteroidia > Bacteroidales > UBA1556 > UBA6267. Next base: position 3,319 of record NIUZ01000030.1, read on the forward strand.
GATATCCTAATGCGCCATTTTTCAGACTTACAAAGAAAGAAACAGCACGAATAATGCGCTCAGGAATGAAGCGTAGCTCAAGATATTATTGGATGAATGTACGCAATGCTCCGCAAGATTCCATTGATTTGGTATTTAATACTCCTACTCATATGCGAGTATTTAGCTGGCATGGCGATATTGATACCGTTATGACTCCAATGGATAGTGTGCTTTATTATAAGTCGTTTTTGCAAACAGGTGTTATGTCTGTTGAGCCTCAAACGGGTTATGTAAGAGCTTATGTTGGTGGTATTGACTATCATCATTTTCAGTACGACCATGTTACCAAAGGAAAGCGCCAAGTTGGTTCTACTTTTAAGCCTTTTGTATATGCTTCGGCAATGCAAGAGATGGGTTACGACCCATGTACCGAGGTGCCGAATATTCCTGTGAGTTTTCCTATGCCTGATGGGCAGCCGCTATATACTCCTAAAAACTCTGGCGACGATCGTGAGGGCGAAATGGTAAGTTTACAATGGGCTTTGGCAAATTCGGTAAATTATATTTCGGCATTCTTGATAAAGCAAGTAAAACCAGGCAAAGTTATAGAGTTAGCACGCAAAATGGGTGTTAAGTCTAATATAGACCCCGTGCCTGCCATATGCTTGGGAACGCCAAGTTTATCGGTTTACGAAATGGTGGGAGCTACTGCTACTTACCCTAATAAGGGCGTATTTCAGAAGCCGATTTTTATAACTCGTGTTGAGGATAAAAATGGTAATGTGCTTGAGACTTTTACCAGTGAAGCAACTGACGCCTTGGATGATATTACGGCCTATAAAATGCTTTCGCTGATGGAAGGCGTTGTGAAATATGGTACAGGGGTTCGCCTACGTTTGAAATATAAAATGAAGCAGCATATTGCCGGTAAAACTGGTACTACAGATAATAACTCCGATGGATGGTTTATGGGATTAACTCCTGAGCTTGTTACTGGAGTATGGGTAGGAGCAGAGGATAGGTCGGTGCACTTTAGAAGTACACATTTGGGTCAGGGAGCAAATATGGCTCTTCCAATTTGGGCTTTATATATGAAAAGAGTATATGCCGATTCTACAATTAATATTTCACAAGAACCTTTTGAAATGCCTCAGGGCTTTACCGAAAATGAATACGATTGCGAATCCATAAAGGAGAAGAAGGACGAGATTAATAAAGATAATCCCGTGCATGACGAATTTGATAACCTAGGTATCTAGAACCTTATTTTAAGCAATAATTATGAAGCTATTTAGTAGTGATTTTATGATGGAAATGATGGATGGAAACGTTTCTGAAGTAATTGCTATTGCTGAAATGTTTCTGGATTTGGGGCCTAAAATGCTTGAAGATATTGGTGAAGCAATAGATAAAGAAGACTGGCTTAGGGCTGGTAAAGCTGCCCATAAGTTAAAATCATCATTAATGCTATGGCGAATAAACTCGCTTGTAGAACTTGCTGTTTCAATTGAAAATAATGGATACCAAAAGTCAAATACCGAAGATATTAAGAGTGATTTTATTGAATTGAAAAAAGGATTGAATATTGCATTGGGTCAAATGAAAGAAGAGTTTAGTTTATAAAAAAAATAAAGAGCAAATTTGGGAGAATTTGCTCTTTAACACTAAAATCACAGATACTAGTCCATATAAATTTGGGAAATGGACTAGATAACGGCGGCTTAGGACAGCCACCTTTTAAATTAACTAACAGGGCAAAAGTAATGCAATATGACACGATCAAAAGTTAAAGGAATCAAACAAAGGCTAAAGAATGTTAAATAAGTATTAGATTACTTGTACTGTGCTATATAGTATCTGATTATTAAGTGTTAGTATATATTAATTGTTTTAAGAATATTAAAAAAGCCTCTATAATTTATAGAGGCTTTTGTTTGTTTTATTAAGAATTTACAGATAATTATCTAAATCCTAATTATATAGCTTTATACTAATTCGACCATTACAAAGTTTTTTGCAACAACTTGTCCAACTTCAACATATACATCTTTAACCACTCCATCAAAAGGTGCTATTACTCGATTCTTCATTTTCATAGCCTCTAGCAACATCATAATCTCACCTTCCTTAACTTTATCACCTTTCTTAACAAATATTTCGGCAATGGTGCCTGGAATAAATGCCAATGAGCTTTTTTTATTAGGAATTGTATATGGTTTACGTTCCAAATATGCTTTTGTAAGCTTGGTACGGTATATAGTATCTCCAACTCTAAAATCCTGAAATTCAGAATCAACTTTTTCTGTTGGTGTTTTTTTCTTATTTGCCATAATTAAATCTTTTAATTATTTATTAATATACTAGAATGGAGGAACACCGTGTTTCTTCTCTGGAATTACCACTGACTTGCTTTGCGAAATCTCCAATGCATGAAGAATAAACTTACGAGTTTCGTTAAGTTCAATTACCGAATCGATATAACCATAAGCTGCTGCAACGTAAGGATTAGCATACTTTTTCTTATACTCTTCAATTTTTATTTCACGTAATGCATCAGGATCATCAGCTTGAGCAATCTCTTTTCTAAAGATAATATTAGCGGCTCCTGTAGGTCCCATTACTGCAATTTCGGCAGTAGGCCATGCAAATACAAAGTCGGCCTTAAGGTGGCTCGAGCACATTGCAATATATCCTCCACCATATGCCTTACGCATAATAAGAGTAATTTTTGGAACAGTAGCTTCCGAATAAGCATATAATAGTTTTGCACCATGTCTAATAACACCTGCATGCTCCTGATCTACTCCTGGTAAATATCCTGGAAGGTCGACAAGGGTAAGCAATGGAATATTAAATGCATCGCAATATCTGATAAAACGTGCTGCCTTATCCGATGAGTCAACATCAAGCACTCCAGCAAGTACTAATGGCTGATTTGCTACAATACCAACAGTATCGCCATCAAAACGGGCAAAACCAATTACAATATTAGCAGCCCACATTGTTTGAACTTCAAAAAATTTGGAATCATCAGAAATAGAGCGTACAATATCTCTTACATCATACGGCTCTGTTGCATCAGCAGGGAAAAGCTTATTTACCTTATAAGTACGTGTTTTTGGTGGCTTAGTAGGGAAAGAGTCTGCTTTCTTAGTATTGTTCCAAGGAATATAAGAAAATAATTCCTTAATCTGGCCGAAACACTCTTTTTCACTTTCGGCATAGAAGTGTGCATTACCGGTTTTTTCGGCATGAACTTGTGCTCCACCAAGAGCTTCCATGGTAATTTCCTCACCAAGTACAGATTTGATAACCTCTGGTCCTGTGATAAACATTTTTGAGATTTTATCTACCACAAAAACGTAATCGGTAAGTGCTGGCGAATATACCGCACCTCCGGCACAAGGGCCAAGAATAACTGAAATCTGAGGAATTACTCCCGAAGCCATAGTGTTACGGTAGAATATCTCTCCATAACCAGCCAAGGAATTTACTCCCTCTTGAATACGTGCTCCACCGGAGTCGTTAATTCCAATAATTGGAACTTTCAACTTCATGGCGTGATCCATGATCTTAGTAATCTTGCGAGCGTGCATATATCCTAAAGATCCACCGGCAACAGTGAAATCTTGAGCATAAATACAGACAGGATGTCCATTAATGGTTCCTGTACCGATGATAACACCGTCACCTGCAAGCTTTTTCTTGTCCATATCAAAATCCTTGGCAGCATGCTCTACAAATAGATCATACTCAAAAAAGGATTTGCTGTCTAATAATTCAATGATACGCTCTCTGGCGGTCATTTTTCCCATTGATACTTGTTTCTCAATGGCTTTGTCGCCTCCACCTTTTACGGCTTCGCTCATTCTCTTGCGTAAATCGCTGGTCTTAATTCGTAATGACATGTCGATTTATAAAATTTAGTTAAAGAATAATTTTGAGACTATATTTTATCAATAAATACAAGGTATTCGCCTAATATTAAATGAAATACAAAATACTTTTTAGTTGTGAGAAGTATATATATTTCTGTTAATATTATCTATTATGCGAGTATTTTATAAATGTTTGTTAAAATATGTCCTTAATATAATTTTAAGTTTTATAATAAAACTTAAACAATATGCAAACATAAGGTTTATGTTAATACAATCACTGAAATTATTTTAAATAGATATATTTTATGTGTAATATCCCTATGTACATGACAAAAACTATATGTTTGGGCTAAAGCCCATAGAATATTGTATTCATTAGGCATGGCATTCCCTTCGATAAACTCAGGATGACAGCCATGCCTAATTATGAATAAACAATATGGGCTTTAGCCCAAACATAAAAATTATATAATTGCAAATTAATTATTCATTTGTATTTTTGTCATGAACTAAGGTAATATCCTTTAAAAATATAAATACTTGCTCATTTATCTATCTAGAGTAGCAATAATTTGTTTCGCCTGATTTATTGTATTATACCAAATTGGTATTATTAAACAAAAAGCCACGGAAATGTTTCCGCGGCTTTTGTTAGTATTTATTAATTTGTGATTTTATTTAATTATTTGAATTTGCGATATATACTCTTCTACTTGAGTATAATTATTGAAATCTACTTTCTTATTTCTTTTAGCATAATCATATTCGCTTGCCGACATAGCTACTACTTTAAACACTCTATTTGTTGCAGGAGTTACAGTTGTGCCTTCGCTATGTATTTCAAACTTAATTAGGTTTGGAGCTGTTTTGAATCTATATATAGTAGAATTTCCGTCTTCTGGCCAAGTATAAGGCATTGACTTATACATTTTGTCTCCAATTTTTATATAAACAAATATGGCTCCATATTCTGCAATTTCGTCAGTGATTATACTAAGATTTTTTTCAGCCTCTACAGTTGTAGTTCCCGACCATTCAGCGGGTGTAATAGTTACAATAGTTGTTTTCACATTTGTGTTACCAGGCTCTCCTTGATCGCCCTGTATACCCTTTTCGCAGCTAGATAAGAATATTATACTTAGTATGACAAATCCAATTGTAATAATGTTTTTCATAGTTTATTGTTTAAATAGTTATTCTTTAAAATTCCTCTTCTGTTACATCATGTCCCATTTTCTTAATAAACTGCTGCATATCTATTAACTTTGTCAGCTGCTCAAGAGATCTTGAGTCGCCTGCTTTTGTATAATATGTTTTAGCTTTTGTATAGTTTCCTATCAGCTCGTAGCAATATGCAATATTATTTTCTACTTTACTTAAATTCTTAATTTTGTTACCCATGGCAGCAATCTTTAAGTACATAGCACCCATTTCTTTAATTTTACCTTGCTCAGCAAGAATTTTTATAGCTTTTTGCTGTGCCTTTAACTCCTTTTTAGTAGTTTTAAAGTCAGCTTTTTCCATAGTCTTTTTGTTTGCTTTAGCTTTCTTAAAAGAATATTTTTTAGCAACATATTTAGGAGTGAAAACTCCACTATAACCACGAATTGTTCTCTTGGCAATATCTTTAATATAATTGTCAGCATTTAATGGACCATCGTTATGAATGTATCTGATCTTGCTATCTGATTTTGTTGCAGTAAGAGGTACTGTAGTTAAAACATTGCTAGATGAAGCGTTTACCACGTTTAATGTACCATTTAAGCTGGCCTTTACAGAATTAGTATGCTGGTAAGTGAAATATGGAATGTTTGATAATTTGGCAATGCTTTTTATCTCTGTATATTCGTAACTACTGTTTGCCTCAATAAGGTAAGTTCCTTTAATAATATAATCAGCGTCACTTTCGCTGTTTACTACTGTATATAGTTTATTAGTATACCAAGAATTATATACGCCTTTTATTCTGCCTTTGTCTGCAGCGTTTTTATTTATTAGGGCGCTTAGTGTAGAAGAATATTTATTTCCAAATTCAGGTGCTTTTTCTCCTGTATTTACCAATGGCTCCACATATACTTTTCCACCATTTTCTAATACTAGCTGTGGTTTAGTTGGTAGTATGTATGAGCTTACCGTTTGTGCGCTTAGAATATTCGCGCTTAATACCATTAGTATTACTATTATTATATTTTTTGTAGTCATGATTTTTGTTTTTATAAGTTTCTTAATAATTATTTTTTCCAAAGGATTAATTTCACAGGAGTGCCATGGTAGTAGCCTTTAACATTTAGTAACTGAACTTTTTTGCTAAATCCATTATAATAGTATAACTGTATAGTTCCATCTTCGGCAGCTACTAGCTTATACATATATCTCATAAAGTCATTAAAGCCCGTCTTATTTTTGCCAGTTTCGTCAGTTTCATATATTTTTTTATAATCGGCCTCTTTCATCATGTGCATTGATTCATAGTTGTCACCTTGATATAGGTATTTAGAATTGCAGCTAATTGAATAAAACACCTCTGTTTTTTCACCTAAAATTACCTCTTGCTTTTTGAAACTCCAAGAAGGGTTGTCTATATTATTAGGATCAAGTGCATCTTTCAATGGTTTGAAATTGTCACCAATAATTAATTCTGGTCGACCTTTCTCCGCGTTTGCTGGTATAACCATTAAGAATTCGACACCATTTGCGCTAATGCTTTTTATGTTTGGCATTAACAAACTTTGTGAAAAAGAGCTGCTACTTATAAAAATAAATAGCGTTAATACTGCTAGTGTTTGTAATTTACTTTTCATGTGATAAAATTTTGAAATTATTACTTTTTATTTATACCTTATTAATTGTGATAAAATAAGTTCTTATCTATTTGGTATATGAGATGCAATTCTTGTTTGTTTTTGAAATTATTTTTATCATTAATTTCAAAACAATCTTATTTTTCAAAATCAAGCACATAGCGCAACTAATTTCGCAAGCATCATTCTTTGATTTATTAATATTGCTTTAAATAGCGACATATATACTTTGTTAATATAAAAACGGTATAATAAAATACTATATTTGCAATCTAATTATTGTAGATATATATGACTAAAGCACAATTTATTTCTCCAGAGCAGCTCATGCAGTACTCTGAGATGGTTGTAAACCGATTTATTGCAAAGCGGTCGATACCTTTTCGTGAGAAGGAGGATGTGCAAATGTATATTGTAGAAAAGTTTATTTTAAAGCAGCAGAAAATAGAAAGCTCATTTTTGGGAAAATCAAAAGTCAGTACATACTGTTTTGCTGTATTAAATAGAATGTGTCTTGAGGTAATTCGTAAGGAAATTAAACATTGGAATCTTTCTGATGAGGATAAACATCCCGATAGTATTGCTATGGGATTTAACTCTGAGGAAAATGCGGTAGTTAACGATGAGATTAGAAACCTTGATAAGGTAATCCAATTATTTTTTGAAGAGGCACCTAAAGTGAAATTATTTATAGCACTTTATTATAGGCTGGATATTAAAGAATCTGACATAAATAATTATGATTCTAATTATAAGGAGGATAACTTATTAGAAGTGTTTGACTTAAATAAAGATATTAATAAAGCAGAATTATTTGATGCTTTTGCATACGCAATCAATAGTGTAGAGCAGAAAAGGATTAAAGCAGATGCTGTGCGGATGTGGCTCAACAAAATTATTGGTATTTTAATCAAAAGATTGAATACTGGTAGCAGAGCACAATATGATAAGGATAGTTTTCAGATTTTATTTGAGTACTATTATTTAAAGGAGTCTGATAAGCAAATGGGACTTAAGAAAGTAATGACTTTACTAATGGTAATACTATGGATATTAGGCATTTAACAGAACAAGAGATAGCAACTTATGCGGAATACCTTAATGAAGGTACTTTAGACAAAATATCGTCTGAAGAAAAAGAGCATATCAAAAATTGTGATGCTTGCAATAACGAGATTATTGCGGTAGCAGATATTTTGGAGCAAATGCATAAATCTGTTGTTGAGGAAAGTATTACTAATAATATTGGACTCAATATTTCAAAAAAGAAATCAGTAATCAATTATACACTAATCGGTATTGCAGCATCTATTATTCTTGCAGCGGTAATTATTATGCTATTGTCTGAAAAAGAGGCTAGTATAAAGCCGCGCATTGCCGACCAACAAGCTATTGAGCAAGATATTTATACGCCAGTAATAGATAGCAATAGTACTGAGGAGGTAGTTGTTGATGTTACTGAAAAAGAAGAACTTGAAATTACAATCCCTGATGTAATAGAGGAAGAGGAGTTACTCGCCTATATTTGTAATGATGATTTGGAGCAACTTAGTGCGAGATATAATACCGCATTGCGTGGTGATATTGAAATTACCACCGACAGTATAGTAGAAATTGCTGCCGGAACTCCATATATGCTACAATGGAATACTAGCGAAGCTGGTGAAGAATTTATTATTGAGATTTATGATAATAAAGCACAGCTAATTATTGAAGAATCAGTGCATAATTCATACGAAATTAGATCCGAGCTGAAAGAAGGATTATATTATTGGAAACTTATAAATAGTGATTTTGATTTATTGTTTTGCGGTAAAATTATTATACGATAATAAGGCTTAAGTAATAGCTAAAAATTAATGTCGTATTTTTCGCCAAAATTAATTAGCACATAATTTAAATTTTCTGTGAGTTTTTCAAAGTTCAAATATGAATCCAAAGGCATCAAATTGTACTTAATTCTACGCCATAAAATCTCAATGATATTTAGCTCTGGAGAATATGGTGGTAAAAAGTAAATATATAGATCCTGTAGTTTCCATTCTTTTACTTTTTGCATAAATTTCTTCGATTTATGGATTGGCGCATTATCAAGTATTATACCAATTTGGTATCAAAATACGCTATAAATAAATTGGAATATAATTTCCTATTAGAAGACAAAAATTATTTGCATAAAAGCCTGTACTGAGCATGTCGAAGTATAGCTATGGAAATAATTTTTAACGAAGTAATAGGGTCTTTTCCATTTATAGCCCAGTATCTTTTAAAAAATTCTGCAATGTCTTTTTGCAGAATTTAATAGAGTGTTCTTTTTCTATGTATTCTAGTACATTTTTTAGGTTTTTACTATGGTGTTCTAGTTCTTTGGCTATCTCCTTTTCAAGCCCTTTTAATTTTGTTTTAACGCCTCTTCCTTTGGCTATTTTAAGAGAGTCATATTTATTCTCCTCCCATGAATTAAACCATCGTTCTATACTTCGCCTACTTGTATCTAACAGCTTAGATAATTCAATAATGGTATACTTCTGATGTGATAGCAAAAGGCAATTACTGCGCTTGCGAGAGGTCTCATTTGCGCTGTTTTTATGAATCTGCGTTAACATCTCAACCCCCTCTAAGTTTAGTTTTATATATCTTATAATGAGACAAAAACAAAAAAAATATCAATATAATCAACAAAATACGACAATAGATTATTCTAATTACTTACTCACACCCAAGGGAAGCATCAATGGAATGTTGATGTTCGTAAATTGGAATCTGGCGTATATTATTATACAGTCACTTTTGATGAACAATCATATACGATAAGATGATTATAGTAAAATAATTATTTAAGTATATCCCCTAAATCCATAAGCCCTGTTTGTTAATTCAGATGGAGTTTTTTATGTTTGGGCTTTAGCCCAAACTTACAAAAAAAACCAAAAGTGCATAAAAAAAGTGAGTGGTTCACAATCCCACTCACTCAAAAACTAATAATTCAAAATATGAATTAGGTTTTACCAGCCACCACTCTCGGAGCCTGACGAACCACCTTCATTACTTTCTCCATTCCAGCCGTTGCCTTCGTTAGAGGTATTATTTCCTGCTGGAATATATGTTTTTCCTGTTTGTGCATCAATTAAGTACCATTCTGTTTGCACAGCATTATGGTCCTGCCACAGGTGAATATTTGTACTGTTTTTATCAATTGCACCATTTGCTAGGGCAAGTAATTTTCCCGATTTATGAAAAATCTTGAATCTACCATTACCCAAATGCTTAAGATAGAAATCCTGATTTGATTTACCATTTCTTTGATAGGCAGCTACATTGGATCCATTTGCTGTTTTGCCTCCAATTAAATCAATTCTATAATTAGTATATCCTATACGTATGTTATAGTAATCTCCTTTGTTATTTTTTATGAACAAAAATTTACGATCCTCCTGATTTGATTTTAGATAGATTTGTAAGTTAGCATAATTCTTTAGCTTACTTATACCTGAACCAGGAATATCCCAAAAGCCCAAACTATTTCTACCATACGAGACTGCTGATTGTATATAGTACGTTCTTTGTGGAATTATTTCTCCCTTAAGAGAATATTTAATTGTCGAATTTGGAACATAAGCTTTTCTAGTTGTTGCATCTAGCAAATACCATTCATTATGAATTCCGTTATGGTCGTCCCAAATCTGTATATTATTACCATTATTAGCACTTTGGCTTGCAAGGTTTATTATTTTGCCTTTTGTGGTATATATCTTGAATCTACCATTACCCAAATGTTTAAAAAGGAAACGTTGCGATGATGTGTTATTGTCAGACCAAAGATGAATGTTTGTACCTTTTGTCTGTTTTCCTCCCTTAATATCGACTCTTGCAATCGAATGCTTACCTATCATAAGTTCGTAATATCCTTGTTGCGACGATTCTTTTATGGTGAAATATCTATCAGCACCTTGGTCAAGCTTGTAGATATTTAGGTTCTTGCCTTTAATAAAGTCAGCCTCATTTTCAAACCAGCCAGCTACATCCCAACAGCCACCATCACCACGACCATAAGTTTGTGCCGATTGAATAATAAAGCTTCTGCCAACAGGCATTACCGATGCGGTTTGCGCAACCGATGTTTCAATAGCCATAAAGAATGCTATAGCTACTATTAAAAATAATTTTAAGTTTCTCATAATTAATAATTTTTTGATTATTAAACTATTAGCTGATGCTGATTGTAGTTGTTTGTGATTTCGCATCTTGCTTAATTAGTGACTATTTATATCAGTTTTTGAAAAAATATTTTTCACTATTTTAATTGAAAAGTAATTTATGTTGACCTTAATAAAAATTTTACCTTTGTGTCCTCAAAATCATATTCATAATGTGGAAAAATGTAATTAGTTTAATCCTACGTCAAAGGATTGCAGTATTGATTATTATAGGTGCATCAACCTTATTTATGGCATATCAGGCTACGCAGATAAAAATGTCGTACGAGATGGCTCAAATGCTTCCTGATAGTGACACTACAGTGATTCAGTACAATAATTTTAAGGAAATATTTGGACAGGATGGTAGCGTGCTATATCTTGGTATTAAGGATAGCCTTATTGATAATATCGATCATTTCAATAAATGGTACGACCTTACCAATGCTCTTAAAGAGGTTGATGGTGTAACGGAAACGGTATCGCTAGCTAAGGTTTTTGAACTTAAAAGAAACGATAGCCTCAAAAGATTTTTCATAGACCCAATTTTCAAAACCCGTCCACAAACACAAACAGAACTCGATAGCCTTTGTATTAGGGTATATAATCTTCCTTTTTATAAGAATTTATTATACAATCCTGAAAATAAGGCTACAATATTAGCTGTTACCCTTGATAAGAATAAAGTAAATAGTAAAAAAAGATTTGAGCTTTTTGCTGATATTGAAGAACTTGTTTCTGCCTACGAAAGTGAAAGTGGTGTTGATGTACATTATTCGGGCTTACCGTTTATTCGTACCAAAATGTCGAAAATTATTAAGGACGAACTCCTTATGTTTACCGGCGTTACGATTATAATAGCGTCATTATTATTATTACTTTTCTTTAGGTCGTTCAAAGCTTTATTTTACCCCCTTATTGTAATGCTTGTTGCCGTAGTTTGGGTACTAGGCTTTCTTCAAACCCTAGGTTTCGAAATTACAATACTAACAGGAATTTTACCTCCGCTAATTATTGTGCTCACAGTTGAAAACAATATTTTCTTACTTAATAAATACCATAGCGAATATCGCTCGCATAAGCAAAGGGTAAAAGCCCTAGCTCGTATGATTCAGCGTGTTGGAGCAGCAATGTTTCTTACAAACCTTACTACAGCTATTGGTTTTGCCGCCTTTATTATCACACGAAATAGACTATTGGTAGAATTTGGAGTTATTGCTTCTCTTTCTATTATGATGGTATTTGTACTATCAATTACGCTTATTCCTATATTCTTTAGCTTTGGTGCCGACCCTAAATCGCGCCACCTTAAGCACCTCGATAGAGAAGGCTTAAGTAAACTTATTAATTTTACCGAAAGAATTGTTCTTAATAATAGAACCGTAATTTATATTGTTACTGTTGTAATAATCGTAATTGGTTTTATTGGAATGAGCATGCTTGAAACTACTGGTAATGTGGTGGATGATATTCCGCAGGATGGTCAAATTTATGAGGATTTGGTTTTCTTAGAAACAGAGTTTAATGGTATTCTCCCATTTGAGATAATGATTGATACCAAAAAACCGCGTGGTGTGCTTAAATCATCAACCCTTAAGCGCCTCGATAGGTTGCAGGACACCCTTGCTACCTATCCCGAGTTCTCGAAATCAATATCTGTTGCCGATGTGGTGAAGGTTGCCAAGCAAGCATATTATAATGGTGATCCAGAGAAATACTCGCTTCTCAATTCTCGCGAAAAAGCATTTGTGATGAGTTATTTACCCAAGGATATGGGACAGAATAAACGCACTCTGCTAAACTCATTTGTGGATAGTAATATGCAAATTACGCGTATTAGCGTACAGATGAAAAATATTAGTAGCCCCGAGATTGATGCCATAAAAGCTGATTTGGAGCCTAAGATAAATGCTATTTTTAATCCAGCAAAATATAAAGTATTACTTACCGGCACCAGTGTTGTTTTCCTTGAGGGAACAAAGTTTCTTGTGAATAATTTGTTGCTGAGCTTATTCCTTGCTGTGTTGGTTATTGGAGCTATTATGTGGGCTCTGTTTAACTCATTCCGAATGGCAGCAATTGCTCTTATTCCTAATCTTATTCCGCAGATTCTTACGGCGGCACTAATGGGTTATTATGGTATTCCGCTAAAACCATCTACAATACTCATTTTTAGTATTGCTCTGGGAATTTCGGTGGATAATACCATACATTTTCTATCGAGGTACCGTATGGAGCTTAAACATCACAATAATGATATTAAAAAAGCAGTAATAAACGCTTTCCACGAAACAGCAAACTCGATGATATACTCATCAGTAGTGCTTTTCTTAGGATTTTCGGTATTTATGCTATCATCATTTGGTGGAACTCAGTCGCTAGGTAAACTTATTTCCTTTACCCTTGTTGCAGCAATGCTTTCTAATTTAGTATTGCTTCCTTCATTAATTCTATCCTTAAATAAACGCCTTATAACAAAAGCGTTCAATGAGCCGTTTATACAAATAATGGACGAGGAGAATGATGAGGATATTGATGAACTTGAATTTGAAGATAAAGAATAGACCAATCAAATTTCTTATTTAGCTGTATTTATATTTTATGCAGAAAAAAAACTTAATAAAACGCTTCTTCTGGATAATAGGTATTTTATTTGCTACTGCAATTATGCTCGCTTTTGGGCTTATTTATAAGTATGAAGATAAAATAAAGGCCTATTCTATTAAGCAAATCAATAAGTCTATTAATGCTCGTATTGATGTCGAAAAGATTGATATGAGCTTCTTCAGCCAGTTTCCTAAAGCTTCCTTAGATTTTTATAATGTTGGTTTTTACGATAATTCTGAAGGTAGTAAAAACACTTTAGCAATAATTACTTCAGATAAAATATTTCTTAGTTTCGATATAATAGAGCTATTAAGCAATACATACAATCTCCAAGAAATTGTAATCGAAAATGCCCAAATAAATTTAGAAATATATAAAAATGGCGAGAATAATTTTAGTTTCCTAAGTTCAAAAAACGAAAATGATAGTAGTGAATTCTTGCTGAATTTGAATGCAGTAAAATTTGTAAATACTAAGTTTAATTATAATAATAAGGCTACTAATCAACGTTTTCAGTTTCTAATAAAAAATGCTATTGCCAAGGGTGTTTTTAGTGATAGTAATTTTGGAATTGACCTGAAAGGAAAAACCATTCTTAATTACTTCTATAACCAAAAGCGCCTTATTGTTGCCAACAAAAGCATTGATTTGGATGTGTCTACAAAGTTAGATATTGAGAAAGATAATTATGTGCTTAAAAAAGGCTTACTTACTTACGATGGTATTCCCCTAAAGCTTAGTGGAGGTATTCAAGTATACAAAAACAGCATCGGTATTAATGCTAAACTCAATGGCAAAATGCTGAAATTTGGGGATATAAAGAATAATATTTCCCGAAATATATTGGATAAAATTGAGAAGTATAATATAGAAGGTCTTATTTCTTTGGATGTAAATATTGGTGGCCGATTTGGAGGAAAATATAAGCCACATCTTTCGGCTAATGCATCATTGGATAACTTTAAGATTAATTATGATGAGTATAATATTGTGGCCGATAATATTAGTATGCGCATTAAATATAATAATGGTAAAAAGAATAATTTGCATAGCTCGTCAGTGGTAATTAGTAAACTTAATGGCAAGAGCAATATTGGAGATTTTGAAGGTAAAATAGAAGTTAAAAACCTCTGGGCACCACGTATTAAAGCAGAAATAAAGGGAAATTGGCAGCTTGCTGAACTAAATAAGTCGCTTTCAATAGACACCGTTTCATTAATATCGGGAAATGCTGCTACTCATAGCTGGCTTAGCTTGAACTTAAATTATGTTGAGGAAGAAAAGCAGTGGATTATTTCTAATCTTAATTTCGATAATAACTTTAATATCGAATTGGGTGAATTGCAATTTAAGAATTCGGAAATTACATATTCAAATATAAATTCCAAGGGAAGGTTAGAAAATAATAAGATTATTATTTATAATCTAAACACTATTGTTGATGGCAGTAAGCTAAGTGCTGTGGGGTCAATATACAACCTGCCTTATGGTGCTAATTATAGATCAAGCTTACCACTGAATATAAGCCTTAGTTTGAATGCAGAGAAGCTTTCTTATGAAACAATTATGGCGGCTTTGCCAAAATCTTCTGACACTAGCGATAGTAGGTTTAGCAAAGAACTCGATATTGAAATAGATATAAATGCCAATGAGTTTGCCTATAATAATATTAATGCTAGCAATGTTTCTGGCAGGTTTATAATGCGTAACCGCCGACTTAGTTTTTTTAATCTTAAAGGTAATATATTTGATGGATACTATGATGGTATGCTTTGGATAGATGGTAGCAAAAAAGGTAAATATGAGCTATTTTCAAAGGGAATAACTAAATCTTTTGATATTAGTAAATCCTTCGATACTTTTAATAATTTTGGTCAACAAACCATCACTTCTAAGAATATTAGTGGGGCTATTAATGCAAATTATGAGCTAAGCTGCTCATTTGATCCTAAATGGAATATTGATGCAAATAGTATTGAGCTAAGTTCGGATATGATTATCAAAAACGGTGTGCTTCGTAATGTGAAAGCACTAAATGCTTTGAAATCTTATACCAAGATTGATGATTTTTCGGAACTTAAATTCTCCGAAATAAGTAATAATATTAGTGTTCATAATTCACAGCTATTAATTCCTCAAATGGCAGTAAATAGTAATAAAATGAATATTGAGCTTAGTGGTTTGCATAATTTCGATAATAGTTATGAGTATCATTTTACTGTACTACTTTCGGAAGTAATGGGTAAAAAATATAATAAAGCACTAGAGGGTGAATTTGGTGAAGTGCAAAATGATGGTTATGGTCGCACAAAGCTTTTTATCGCTCTAAAAGGTAAGGGGAGTGATTTTGATGTTGAGTATGATCGCTCAGGACTTGCCAAGAAAATAAAATCTGACCTTCAGGAAGAGAAATCCAGTCTTAAAAAGGCTCTAAACGAGGAGTTTGGCTGGTTTAAAGAAGAAGAGAAATCTGCAAAGAAAGACTCTGTAAAAACTCCAAAACAAAAGAAAAAAACCGACAAAGAAAATATCAAAAAACAAGAAGAAGGAGAGTTTATTATTGAGTGGGATGACGAATAATTATTAAGGGTTAATTGTTAATGATTAATTTGGGTTGGTTCGGGGTTTTAGTCTTCGGTTCTAAGGTCTATAAAATAAGGCTAAAAATCAAAGGCTAAAGTGAAAAGTGATATACCAATGAATCTTGAAAATAAGGATAGAGGACAAGGACCCCGATAGGAACCGGGAGGAGAAGGAAAAAGGAGTTACGAATTACGAATTGAAACCATATAATGCATTACAATCCCTTTAGCATTTTAATAATTCAACCCTTTTCAACCTTTTTTTCAACCCCATAAACCATTTCAACTTAAATAAGTAAAAAGTAGATTTTAAGAATAAATTCAGATGCTTAGTCTCAGTTATCAAAGGCTAAAGTAAAAAGAAAAAGTAGATTTGAGAATTAAATATTAGAAGCTTAGTCACAGTTAAACAGTTAAAAAATCAATAATTCAACACTTTAGTAATTCAACCCTTTTCAACCTTTTTTTCAACCCCATAAACCATTTCAACTTAAATAAGTAAAAAGTAGATTTTAAGAATAAATTCAGATGCTTAGTCTCAGTTAATTCTGAAAGATTAGCCTCATCAAGTCTAACAACTGTTCTACCTTTGAGTTTTAACTCATTATATTTTGCTTTAGCTTCAGCGGTATTTGAAGTTTCGTACTGCTTTCCAATAGTAGTAATAGTTCTATTTTCAGCGCCTTTTCCTTTTCCCAAAATCATTCCCACGGCAGCAGTATTATGCGTAATTGGGTCAATTAGTATAAACGAACCTGTAATATGATTGCGTTTATAGGGATCGAAGAAAAGTGGTTTGGCAGTGGTAATCTGCACCTTGCCTATATCGTTAAGCTTAAACGCTTCTACGTTTGAATGCTCAAGAGTATTTACGTCAATTCTGTAATCAATGGCTTTGATAAAACCACGAGTACTATTATTTGCATGCTTTACAAAAAACTGCATATCTCTATCCATATCAGCCTCATCCATCCATACAAGCATGGCTTCAATCTGCTGACTCACCATTGGCATATTGTCAGGATAAACCAACATATCACCACGGCTAGCGTCTATTTCGTCTTCCAAAGTAATGGTTACTGATTGCGGAGGAAAAGCCTCATCAATATTACCATCATAGGTTACAATCTCTTTAATTTTTGAAGTCTGTCCTGAAGGTAATGACATTACCTCAGCGCCTTTGCGCACAATTCCCGATGCTACAGTAGCAGCAAAACCACGGAAATTAATATCTGGGCGATTTACATATTGCACAGGATAGCGCATATCATCAAAGTTTCTATCTGAACTTACATGAACCTCTTCAAGGAAATTTAGAATACTGCGACCTTTATACCAAGGCATTTTGTCACTAGTTTCCACAACATTCTCACCTTTTAGTGCTGATAATGGAAAATAATGCACATCAGGAATATCTAATGTTGCTGAGAAATTTTTGTATTCCTCAACAATACCGTCGAATACCTCTTGAGAATAATCCTTAAGGTCCATTTTGTTTACCGCAACTACAACATGCTTAATTCCCAATAATGAAACAAGGAAAGTATGGCGTTTTGTTTGAGTAATTACACCTTTACGAGCATCAATAAGAATAATGGCAAGGTTAGCAGTACTTGCTCCCGTAACCATATTACGAGTGTATTGCTCATGACCAGGAGTGTCAGCAATTATAAACTTTCGCTTATTTGTAGAAAAATAGCGATAAGCCACATCAATAGTGATACCTTGCTCACGCTCAGCTTTTAAACCATCGAGTAAAAGTGCATAATCAATATCTTCGCCAGCATGTCCAACTCTTTTGCTATCGCGCTCAAGAGCCATTAGCTGATCGTCGTATAATTTTTTCGAATCAAAAAGCAATCTCCCAATAAGGGTAGATTTTCCATCATCAACCGATCCTGCAGTTAAGATTCTTAAAAGGCCTTTTTTCTGGTCAGCATCAAGAAATGCTTTTATATCTAATTCTTTATTTGTCATCATTATTTAGTTTGCTTCTTTATTTATCAGTAATGAATTGTAAAATATTGTAAAGAATGGTCATTAACTCGGACCAATTGTTTTAATATAATTGTTTAATTTTACACTAATTGTATTTATTTCTATAATAAAAGCTTCAAATTCTTCAGTGGATATTAAATCTCTCTCATGAGCCTTAGTAATCCAGGTTTTAGTCTCAAATAATGATCCACGAGAATAGAAGCTAAAGTTTTTACGCTCCTTATAATGGTATCGTCCAAGTCCCTCACTTAAATTAGCAGCAATGGAATCAGAAGAACGTACTAATTGCTTTCCTAGAGTATCTTTATCAAAATATTTCCATTTATTAACATGTGAATAGATTTTCTTTCCTAAATCCATTGACAAATTATAAACTTTAAAATCTTCTAATAACATAATAAATTTACTATTATTTCACAACCCCTTACTACTCTTTACAACCCTTTACCATTACCTTACAACCCCTTACCATTTTTTTTACTTTTTTACTAAAAATACCCTTCCTTTTTCTTCTCCTCCATACTACCATCTTGGTCAAAATCAATAACACGGGTAGTACGTTCGCTCTTGGTAGTGGTCATCATTTCTTCAACAATTTCCTCCACAGTTACAGCGTCAGACTCCACAGCTCCGGTAAGAGGGTAGCAGCCCAAAGTACGGAAACGAACCATGCGCATTTCTGCTTTATCGGCAACTTCCTTAGGCATTCTGTTGTCATCAACAAGCACCAAAGCACCATTATATTCTACAATAGGTCGTTTTTTGGCGAAGTATAAAGGTACAATAGGAATTTTTTCTAATCGAATATAATTCCATATATCAAGCTCTGTCCAATTACTAATTGGGAACACGCGAATAGATTCTCCCTTATGCACTTTGGTATTATAAATACTCCAAAGTTCGGGGCGTTGATTCTTAGGATCCCACTGATGAAACTCATTTCTGAAAGAGAAAATACGTTCCTTAGCACGCGATTTTTCCTCATCACGACGAGCACCACCAAAGGCTGCATCAAATTTATGCTTGTCCAAAGCAGCAAGCAAGGCCTGAGTTTTCATAACATCAGTATGTACTTTACTGCCATGAGTAAAAGGCCCGATGCCTTTCTCAAAACCGTCCTTATTATATTCTACAATAAGGTCCCAATTATTCTTTTTAGCATAATGGTCGCGAAACTCTACCATCTCACTAAATTTCCATTTACTATCGATATGCATCAACGGAAAAGGTACTTTGCCAGGAGCAAAAGCCTTTTCTGCAAGGCGAACCATTACTGCCGAATCCTTACCTATGGAGTACAGCATCACTGGGTTTTCGAACTCTGCAGCTACCTCACGAATAATGTGAATTGCCTCTGCTTCGAGTTCCTTTAGGTTGCTAAGATTATATGAATTTTTCAAAATATTGTTGTTTACTTATTTTTGATTTTTCGAACTAGCAAAGGTCGGAAATTTCAGCATATGATTGAGCTTTATTTTTGCATTGAGCCTAGGGTAGGATCTGAACTTTAATTATGATTATATAACCGTTGTATTAGTATTTTACTATCGTTGTGATAATCAAATTAATGGGAAAAACTACAGATTATGAAAACTATTTATTTATTATGCTTTGTCGTTCTATTACCTTTTGCAATGGTAGCACAAAATAATGATTATAAGACAAATACGACAAGTGCAACTAATGATATTAAGCCAAGCAAAAATAGTAATGAGTTTGTTTCGGGCTTTAGTATTGGTGCAAATACTGAGATTGTACTTCTAGGTGAATTCGGTGTTTTTGGAGAATATTATTTTAATAAAAACTCATTTTATGCACAAGTAAATTATAATAGGCAGGCTGTGGGTGATGATGATAAAGTGAATGTTGATATGGCTGATAATACAAATTCTTATTATTGTGCCACAGGAGCAGTATTTAGATTGGGTTATCGCAGATATTTCCATTATTCGGAAAATAATACAAATTCTTATTTTATTGGTGGAGAATTTATTTATAAGGAGCTGGCATATAATCATCTAATAATAGAAAGACCATCCGACAAATATTATTTATATAATGAAGCTTCTATGTATTCGTCAAGGTTTGGTTTGGCTATACGTTTGGGCTTTAGAAAAACATTCACTAAAGAATCAAAAGCTTATTGGGCATTAAGTATTGCCGCTGATGGCCTTTATCGTATTGAAACAACCACGCTTCACTCTAGCAAAACTTATACAGAGATTATATTTAATCAGCCATATACTACCTATGGATTTATCAATACTGTTTCTTTGAATCTTGCTTTAGGCTTTGACTTTAGGTAAAGGGGTTGTGATGTTTAATTGGTTTATTGCCTGCCTGCCGGCGAGGTAGGTGTATTTGTTTAATCGGTAGTTCTATTCTTAGCTTAATGTCTTAATGTTTCAAAACAATTGATTAACGATAGAAGATCCGATTACTATCGGATAACGATATTTGTCCCGATGGTTATCGGGAGCAGATTTGCATAATTGATTATTCATTAGTTCTATTTTTAATTCGCTTAATTAGAGAAATTAGATGATAAACCCATTCGATTGGGCCTCAGGTGAAATAGAATATAATTAGTGGATAAGTCCTTTTGAGCAAGTCGCAGCTAAGTGAAACCCCTTAATTCCCTTAATTACTTAATGTTTCAAAAATCATTGATTAACGTCACGAAGGACAATTCCTTACCATTACTTTACAACTCCTTACCATTACTTTACAACCTTTTTACCAAACCTTTTCAACTATTATTTATTGAAATACAAGTCCTTTTTTACACATTTACAGAAATATGTTAAAAAATAGTAATTTTTTTTCACTAATGCATAAGTGTATAAATGACTGAAATATAACCAAATACGAGCTATTGCTATAAGCTAATTATTCAAATAATAATAAAATAATTATTTTTAAGCAAAGATTTTGATATATACCCTCGTCTTATTGTTGTAAAGCAGGTATATGGCTTTATAAAATTGAGAATAAGTATATTGTAAATTAATAAAAACAAATAGTCATGTCAAAAGTTAAACAACAAGAGACAAAAATAAGTCAGAGTACATTATTTATGATTTATGCAGTAGTTATTGTATTAGCTATTGTGGTTACAGTATTAACAAAAGGATAATACATCATTAAATTAATAAATTGATTGAGGCTCTCACTAAATTTATTAGTGGGAGCTTTTTAAACAGATTATCTAGCCTTTTGTCAAATACAGTTTCTAGAGTCCAAATAATTGATTAAAACATCACATTCACATATTATACTAATATTTTACTAACGCAAAAGGGCTTCTACATATAGTAAAAGCCCTTTTTATTTGTGAATGTTTTTTAATAATTGAAGAGTTTTATGATGAAACCTGACCCAATAATTATTGGCTATTTTACCGATTACCGATTACCGATTACCAATCACTGTTAATTATGGAAACAGATATCAAACCCAGCAAAAGCCTATTTCTTTCCCAATAATTCAAACATATTCTTTTTATATGCCTCAACTCCTGGTTGATCAAAAGGATTTACTCCTAGAGTATAACCACTATAAGCACATGCAAGTTCAAAGAAGTATATCATCTGACCAATATTTTTCTCATTAATTTTATCAATCTCAAGAATAATATTTGGAACTCCGCCATCAATATGCGCTTTAAGCGTTCCTTTTTGTGCCATCTGATTTACATAATCAATATTCTTCCCCTTAAGGTAGTTTAATCCATCAAGATCTTGCTCTGTTTCAGGAATTTCTACTGAATGATGAACACCATTAACTGAAATTAATGTTTCAAAAATTTGGCGTCTACCATCTTGAATATATTGACCCATTGAGTGCAAATCTGTAGTAAAGTTTGCTCCGGCAGGAAAAATCCCTTTATGTTCTTTACCTTCACTTTCACCATAAAGTTGCTTCCACCATTCGGTAAAATACATTAGGCTTGGGCTGAAGTTTATTAATATCTCTATATCAAAACCCTTATTTAGTAGTGCATTACGAGAGATTGCATATTTAACAGCGGGGTTAGTATCCTCCTTTGCGGTTGCCGAACAAATAGTTTCCATATGTGTAGCGCCATTTACCAAGGCATCGATATCGATACCTGCCACGGCAATTGGCAATAATCCC
>NIUZ01000179.1 GCA_002254285.1 Bacteroidetes bacterium 4572_112
TCAACTTGAATTTGTCTGTCGAATCTACCAGCACGTAATAGTGCTCTATCCAATACATCAGCACGGTTTGTTGCAGCAAGGATAATTACTCCTTGGTTGTTGCTAAAACCATCCATTTCGGTAAGTAATTGGTTAAGAGTGTTTTCTCTTTCGTCATTACCACCTTGCATTTGATTCTTACCACGAGCACGACCAATAGCGTCAATCTCGTCAATAAAGATAATACATGGTGCTTTTTCTTTTGCAGTTTTGAATAAATCTCTAACACGAGAAGCGCCAACTCCAACAAACATTTCCACAAAATCAGAACCTGCTAATGAAAAGAAAGGAACTTCCGCTTCACCTGCTACTGCTTTTGCTATTAGGGTTTTACCTGTACCAGGAGGGCCTACCAATAAGGCTCCTTTAGGAATTTTTCCACCAAGTTCAGTGTATTTTTCTGGTCTCTTAAGGAAATCAACAATCTCCATAATCTCAACTTTAGCCTCAGCTAAACCTGCTACATCGTTAAATGTGATTTTTTCCTTTAAAGTACCATCAAAAAGTTGAGCTTTAGATTTACCAATATTGAAAATCTGACCACCAGGGCCACCAGCTCCACCACCCATTTTGCGCATAATAAATACCCAAAAAAGAATTATTAATCCTAATGGTAGCAACCAACTAAGGATTTGTGATGTATAATCTACTCTATTGTCATGCTCGATATAAACTCTATCGGTTTCAAAAACATTATTCTCTTCCTGAACTCTTTGGATAGTTTCTCCAAAGTTCTCCAAATCACCATTATATACAAAGTGAGGTGCTCTTACTTCAAAAGGACCTTTGTTTGTACTCAAAGCGGGATAATCCTCCAGCTTGTCTGATTTTACATAAACCTCAGCATATTCATCCTTATTTACAACAACAACCTTCTCTACATCTCCCTTACGAAGCATGTTTATAAGTTGCCCTTTTTGAATAAGATTGTCAGTAGGGGTAGTGGTGCTAAAAAAGTTAAGAGCAATAAATATTAATGCAATAATACCATAAACCCAATAAAAGTTGAAACCTTTATTATTGCCAGTTTGACCTGCATTACGCAGAGGATTTGGTATCTTATCTTTTTTCGTATTAGTACTTTTTGTAGCACTTTCATTGATGTCTTTCTCCATCTTTTTGATGTCTTTTTCCATCCTATATTTCTTGTTTTATTAGTAAGTTGTTACTTTAGCATCTGCCCATAGAGCTTCCAATGCATAGAATTTACGCGCCTCTGGCTTAAATATGTTTGCAACAACATTAACGTAATCCATTAGTATCCAGTTAGCATCTTCGCGTCCTTCAATCTGAAAAGGGTCTTCTCCCATTTCTTTTTTTACGATTTCGTCAATGCTTTCAAAAATTGCATTTACTTGTACACCACTTTCTGCATCACAAATAACAAAAAAATCTGTTACTGCGTTATCTAATGCTCTCAAGTCTAGTACTTTAATATTTTGTCCCTTTTTCTCTTCAATGGCTTTAACCATCATTTGAGCAAGGTCCTTTGAGTTGTTTGTTTTCTTAGTCATTTATTCAATTATTTAATGTGCAAATTTAATTAAATTTGCAACGTCTTTTATTAGGATGTTAATAATTGTTGTTAATAATACTTATTTAAGATGTGCTTTTTAAAAGTATGAAATTCAGTGAAATACGTAGTTGATTTAATGCAATAATTCTTAATTATTAACAATTAACTATTTGCATAAGTGTTTTCTACTGCCTAAGTTGCTGTTTTTTTTTGACTAAATATACAAATTCAATTTTTGGATTTTGATCCCAATGATTATTAATGATATTACATATGAGAGAGATTATTTACATAGAAGAATGCGTATCAACTAATGCGAAATTGTCATCTTTACGAAGGTTAGAAAATGCTGCTAAAGAGCTCTTGATTTGTGCTGATTTTCAAACCTCAGGAAAGGGGCAAGGTGGTGAGTTTTGGGAGTCGGAAAAGGCAAAAAATCTTACCTTTAGTTATAATTTAGTTGATATTGATTTAAGTGCTTATAATCAGTTTTATATATCTATTATTATTGCACTTACTTTAAGTGAAATTATAGAGGGTGAAATTGCTGATAAAGAGGTGAAAATAAAGTGGCCAAATGATATATATATAGGCTCAAAAAAAGTAGCAGGAATACTGATAGAAAATGTAGTAATTGGCGATAAAATTAAGGAGTCTTATGTCGGGATTGGATTAAATGTAAATCAGAAAAAATTTGATAGTGATGCCCCAAATCCAATCTCGATTATTCATTTTACAGAAAAAGAAATTGATATTAAAGAATTGCTCTCCGCCTATCTACTTAAGTTTGATTATTACCTTGGAATGCTTAATAATGGTGAATTAGAACGTCTAAAAGCTATGTATCTGGATAAACTATACCGTATTAATGAAATAGAGAAATATCAAATAAATAATGAAATTATTGATGGCATAATTAAAGGAATTGATGAGTATGGATTTTTACGTATGTCAATTGATGGTCAAGAGCGAAGTTTTGATATAAAGGAAATTGTTTATTTATAGACTAATGCGGTGTATGCAATCGGTTAAACAATAGTTGTATAATAGATACTTGACTAATAACAACAGTAAAAAGGAAAATTAGATGTTAATATATGTGAAATTTTAGTACATTCGCAGCTCAATTTTTTGAGATAAATATAATAATATATAAGTAAATTATGGAAAAAATAAGACAAAGTTTAAGGGATAATAAAGCTGCTCGTTGGGGAGCTTTGGGAATTGTCTCTATCACAATGTTTGCAGGATATTTTCTGACAGACGTTATGTCTCCTTTGAAACCAATGTTGGAATCACAATTTGGCTGGAGTAGTACTAGTTACGGTTTGTTTACTAGTGCATATGGTTGGTTTAATGTGTTTTTGGGACTATTGATTATTGGAGGTATTATCCTTGACAAAATGGGTGTTCGTTTCACTGGTCTTATGGCTTCTGCTATAATGGTTGTTGGTGCATCAATCAAATTTTGGGCTGTATCTAATCCAACATTACCTTCTCAGGAAATATTTGGTATGCAGGCACAAGTCTTTTATGCTGCATTAGGTTTTGCAACTTTTGGAGTTGGTGTTGAGATTGCTGGTATTACGGTTTCTAAAATCATTGTAAAATGGTTTAAGGGATACGAAATGGCTCTTGCAATGGGTATGCAAATGGCAGTGGCTCGTATGGGTACACTTTTAGCTATGGCTGCTCCTGTGCCTTTGGCAATGTATTTCTCAAGCAAGCATACTCAAGTAGTTGACGGACAACTTATAGAAAAAATGGGACCAAGTATTTCTGCTCCTATTGCTTTTGCTCTTGTACTTTTGGTTATTGGTTTTATTGCTTTCTTTATATACGTAGCAATGGATAAGAAACTAGAAACATCTGAAATTGATTTAGAAGCTTCAAATGAAGAAGAGTTTAAATTCAGTGATATTGTAAAAATTATTGGTAATAAAGGATTCTGGTTGATAGCAATACTATGTGTATTATTCTATTCTTCAGTATTCCCATTCATCAAATATGCTTCTGACCTTATGGTTAATAAATACCATGTTGATCAAAGCTTAGCAGGATTAATTCCTAGTTTACTTCCTTTGGGAACACTATTCTTAACTCCATTCTTTGGTGGAATTTATGATAATAAAGGTAAAGGTGCAACAATGATGATTATTGGTGAAAATCAGCTAGGAACAGCATTCTCACTTATATTCTGGATTCAAAACTGGGGACTAATGGGTATTCCATTATTAATAGGTTACGTACTTGATCAAAGTAATCCTGAAGTTTTAGCTGCAAAAGCACAGATAGCGAATGGAGTAGAAGGTGTAGTGGTTCCTTTATATGATTACACAAATCCTATGTTGATTTTTGCTGGACTTGGTGTTTTAGCAATCGTTGTAGGCTTTATGCTTAAAGCTGAAGATAAGAAGATGGGATATGGTCTTCAATTACCAAATATTAAGTCATAATATATAATATTTGGATATATAAAAAATGTGAAGGACGGCAATAGCCGTCCTTTTTTTTTGTACTTTCGTGCCTCTGAAATTAAAAACAAAAACATATAAACACATTATGAGTAAAGAAATTTTAAATTTAGAACCTAAAGAAGTTTGGAATCATTTCTATTCTTTAACACAGGTTCCTCGTCCATCAAAGCACGAAGATGCTATTCAGGATTTTATGATGAAATTTGGTAAGGACCTAGGTCTAGAAACCATTAAAGATACTGTAGGTAATGTTATTATCCGCAAGCCAGCAACAGCAGGTATGGAAGACCGCATGGGAATTATTATGCAAGGTCACTTGGATATGGTACCTCAAAAAAATAATGACACAAAGCACGACTGGGTAAATGATCCTATTGATGCATATATTGATGGTGACTGGGTTACTGCACGTGGCACTACATTAGGTGCTGACAACGGTATGGGAGTAGCTGTAGCTATGGCTCTTCTTGCTGCTAATAATATTGAGCATGGTCCTGTTGAAGCATTGTTTACTTGCGATGAGGAAACGGGTATGACAGGAGCATTTGGTCTTGAGCCAGGTTTACTTAAAGGAGATATTCTTATGAATATGGACTCTGAGGACGAAGGTGAGCTTTATGTAGGTTGTGCCGGTGGAATTGATGCTAGTATTACATTCGATATTAATAACGAAGCTGTACCTGCAGGAATGACTGCTTATAAAATTGAAGTATCAGGCCTTAAAGGTGGACACTCTGGTGTTGATATTCCTTTGGAGCGTGGTAATTCAAACAAATTACTTTTTCGCTTTATGAAGGCAGCAGCTAAGCATCATGGTATGCTTATTAGCTATATTCAAGGTGGTAGCTTGCGTAATGCTATTCCTCGTGAATCTTCTTCTATAGTAGTTATTCCTGAGGCTAAGAAAGCTGATTTTGAATCATGTGTAAAGAAATTTGAAGATATATTTAAAGCTGAACTTAAATCTGTTGAGCCAGACCTAAGCTTTAGTTTTGCTTCTACTGATATGCCTAATGAGGTTATGTCGGAAAAAGATATGTGGAGAGTTATCAATAGTATTTATGCTGCACCAAACGGTGTTATGCGTATGAGTAATGATATTGAAGGTGTAGTTGAAACTTCAACTAACCTTGCAATCATTCAAACTAAAGGCGATAAATTACATGTAGAAGCTTTATTACGTAGCTCTGTAGAAACTGCTAAGGATGATTTAGCTGAGATGTTTGTTTCGTTATTTGATTTGGCAGGTGCTAAAATCGTTCTTGATGGAGAATATCCAGGTTGGAAACCAAATATGGATTCTAAAATCCTTAAGTCGATGCAAAGTACTTACGAAAAAATGTATGGCTTTATCCCTAAGATAATGGTTATCCATGCTGGTTTAGAATGTGGTCTTTTAGGAAGCGTATACCCAAATTGGGATATGATTTCTTTCGGTCCAACTATCCGTTTCCCTCACTCTCCAGATGAGAAAGTGAATATCGAAACTGTTGGTAAATTCTGGGATTTCTTTGTTGAAACTCTTAAGAGTATTCCTGTTAAATAATAGGAGAGACCATATAAAATATAAGCCTGTATCGAGAGTAATCTTGATACAGGCTTTTTTTTAGATGTTGTTGTTTTATATTACTTTGCTGTTAATTGTATTGATAAGTTAAGAGCATTTGCAATTAGAGAAAAATTTGATAATTTAATATCTTCACCATTTTCAATTCGTGAAATATAAGGTCTTTTTTTACCAATTAACTCAGCTAAATCTTTTTGACTTAACTTTAATTCCTTTCTTCTATTTTTAATTATCTCACCAAAATAGTAAGAAAAGGCATTCTCTCTAAATTCCTCACGAGATGCAGTTCCTTTTTTGCCAAAATGCTTATCTATTATATCTTTTGTATTGATTAGCTTATTCATGGTTTTTAGTTTTTTTATTATAAATATTCGTCTAATAATCTCTTAGCTTTTCGTAATGCTTTTGTATAGTCCTTTGTGGATTTCTTCCGAAACCCATTCAAGCATACAATTTTTGTGCTTTCAGAAAAATTAGAGTTGTCAATTGAAAAAATGATAATTCGTATTTCTGTTCCTGCTTTTATTCGATGTTCGTAAAAATCTGTATTTGTTAATTTTTTTTATTTTTTATTGTTATGTAAATGAAAAAAGCCAATATTGAGATATTACTCAATATTGGCTTTCAATTTTGTATGAAAATAAGATTAAATAATCCTTATTCCATTATCCTCAATGGCAATAAGTTTCTGCTTATAAAGTCCACCAATGGCTTTCTTAAAAGCTTTTTTGCTAATACCAAATTGTTTTTTAATATCATCAGGATCACTTTTGTCGTGTATGCCAATAAATTCATCCTCTTGAAGTGCTTTAAGGATAAGAGCAGACACATCATCAATATGCTCGAAGCCAGTTTTACGAAGGCTGACATCAATCTTATCATCATCGCGCATCTTTTGAATAAATGCTTTGCGCTTATCACCAATCTTAAGCTTCTCAAAAACTTGATTTGAGTATATAAGTCCCCAATGTTCTTTATTTACTATCACTTTAAAACCAAGGTCAGTTTTAGCCGTTACAATAATATCAACCTCTTCACCTAGTTCGTAATTTGCTGGTCCTAAAGCCATAAATTGCTCAAGGCGTGATGATGCTGCAATTCTGTCGGTAGCCGAATCAACATAGGCAAATACAACGTACATGCGGTCAACTTCCATTTTTGCTTGCTGCTCAATAAAAGGAACAAATAGGTCCTTCATAAGTCCCCAGTCCAAAAAAGCACCAAAATTATTTACTGCTAAAACCTTTAGCGAAGCAAATTGCCCAACCTCAATATAAGGTTTCTCGTTGGTAGCAATAATTCTATCCTCCGAATCGGTATGAACAAATACCTCAATAAAATCATCCTCTTGCAAACCTGCAGGGATATATCTTTTTGGTACAAGGATTTCTCCAAGATTTTGTCCATCTACATAACAACCAAAGTCAACAAATCTGTTGATTTTAAGCTTATGTGTTTTTCCTAATATAATATCTTCTTCCATAATTTTTATTTTTTTTCAATTACTGCATCCTTGCCAGCTATAGGTATTCCTACTTTGAACATAAGAACCGAATTGCGTGCATTTGCATAATCTTTAAGTACATTGTTAAATCCATAATAATACCTTAACCCAAGTCTAATAGATGTATTAGGATGTTTAGGGAATAGGTAAAATTCAATCGTGCTAGATATTCCGTAATCAAATCTATTTATCTCTTCCATAGATTTAGATTTAACAGTTATATATTCACTATTAATTGTTTTTGCTGTATATACTAAATCTGATTTGTATGTATAAACAAACTCAGGTCCTACAGCTACATTAAAATATTTTGATTTATATTTAATATATATTGGTAATGAAAAATTAACGTTTTCAAGCTTAACATTTTGAGAACTAAGTGAGTCAGTAGGTTCGTAATGATCAAAATGCTCACTTAATCCACTAGCTCCTGTTGGGCTTTTTACTGTAAATTCCACTGAAATATTCCAATGGTTTTTTATTTTAATATCACTAAAACCACCCAAAGCCCATGATGTCATAGGCTTGGTATTGGTTATGCCGTTATAGTCTGACCTTGTTACAAAAATATTTATTCCTGATTGCATTCTGTCGTTTGTAAGCTTATCTCCAAAAATAAGAATCCATAAAGCCTGTGATTGACCCGCAAGACCAATAAACATAAATAGAACAAGGAATAATGATTTTGTTTTCATATGTTTAAAATTTATTAATTTGGTGATATGTAGTCACATAACGAAATTTTAATCATTGCCATGTTGGTCAAAATAAGATTAAAATTTGTCATGTTCGTTTCATATATTAAGATTTCAATTCTAATAAAATAATATTCTCCACATGATGAGTTTGCGGAAACATATCCACTGGTTGAATTGCTTTAATCTCATACTTTTCGCTAAGTAATTCTACGTCGCGAGCCTGTGTGGCACTATTGCAACTTACATAAACTATGCGTTCAGCCTCAATTCTATTCAATAAATCCACAACCTTGGCATGCATTCCTGCACGAGGAGGGTCGGTAATGATTACATCAGGCTTACCATGTTTGTCCACAAACATATCATCAAGCACTTTTACCATATCACCAGCAAAAAACTCTGTATTATCAATATTATTGATTTCAGAATTAATTTTGGCATCGGCAATAGCTTCGTCAACATATTCAATTCCGATTACCTTATTTGCTTTTGCTGCCACAAAGTTAGCAATAGTTCCGGTACCAGTGTATAAATCGTAAACTAATTCGTTGCCAGTTAGTTGGGCGAGTTCGCGAGTAAACTTATAAAGTTCGTAAGCTTGCTTATTATTTGTTTGGTAGAAAGATTTAGGGCCGACCTTAAAGTTAAGTCCTTCCATTTCTTCCATCATATGATCTTTACCCTTGAAAAGTTCCACAGTTTGATCGCCAATGCTATCATTCTTCTTCTCGTTAATGATATACATTAAGGATGTAATCTCAGGAAATTTCTCATTAAGATGGGATAGGAGAGCTTCTCTTTTCTCCACATCTTCTTTAAAGAATATAACAATTACCATAAGCTCGCCAGTGGATGCTGTACGGATAATAATATTACGTAGAAAACCTACTTGCTTTCTTAGATCAAAATATTCCAACTCATTTTTATCAGCATATTCTTTTACTGCCAAGCGAATATCGTTGCTCAAGCCGCCTTGTAGGTAACAGTGATCAATATTCAATATTCTATCAAACATACCAGGAATATGAAAACCAAGAGCATTCATATTTCTATCAGAAAATTCTAATTCTTTTGAGAAATCGGTAAGCCAAGCCATATTGGAGAATGTAAACTCTAACTTATTGCGATAATAATAATCTTCTGGTGCAGCAAGGATAGTACGCATAGTGCTAGTATCTAATTTGCCAATACGCTCCA
>NIUZ01000180.1 GCA_002254285.1 Bacteroidetes bacterium 4572_112
GCAATAAGCTCATTGCAGCGGTACTTTCCAGCACGAAATAAAAACACCTACGAAATTTCTGATGGATTCTCGAAGGTGTTTATTAAAAGCAAGTCTAATTATCCCTTCTTCAATTTTTCAAGAAAATTATTGTAAGCAGTTTTGAATGGAGTTCTTTTCTTTTCAGTAAGTTCGCTAACTTTCTCTTTTTGCTGGAGAATGATTGCCTCTTTTTCTTCAAGTTGATCTTGGGTAGCTTGAACAATAGAGGTGTTTATTTCAAAACCAATAAGTAAGATAAAGGAATTTACATACATCCACACCATAATGATAATTAATGTAGCAATAGAGCCGTAAAGCAGGTTGTATTTACTAAAATTAGATATATATAAATTGAATAGAAAAGTTACTATTAGAAAAACAATGGTCGTGAAAGTGGATCCTAATGATATTAGCCTGAATCGTTTGTGATAGTTTGGAGCATACCAATAAATAAATGATACCATAAAGAATAGCATTATGATACGGATTATCCAATCAGCAACTATTAATAAATAAAATGATAATCCTTGAACTAAATATCCATTATCAACAAGGTAATGAATAATGTATTCGTCAAAAACAAATCCAGAAATAGTAATTATTGTAGCGAGTGTAAATACAAATAATAAGACTAATGCAGCTTTCTGAAGTCCAAAAAATGACCTATAAGTTTGAATATGAATTGAAGAGTTAAATGCCGTAATTATACTTTTAAAACCATTCGTTGAGAACCAAACCAATAGAAAAAATCCTACAGATAGAATTTCCTTTTGTGGTTTTGTAATGATTTCATCGATTATCGAAACTATATTTTGATCAGTATTTGCAGGAAGTAAATCAATGATAAATTGCATCAATTCATTCTGAAAACCCTCCATAGGGATAATAGGAATAAGAGCAATAAATAAAAGTATTGAAGGAAAAAGAGCCATTAGGAAATTATAACTTATGGCTGCAGCTCGCTGTGCAATTACGCCTTTCTGTATGGACTCAATAAACAGAACTAAAACATCGTAAATAGCAATGCCAGCAAAACCAGGAAAGCTAATTATCTTAGCTTTGTCAATGGCTTTACGAACTTTATTTGTATCAAGAAAACGACGTTTTAGGCTAAATCCCATTTTTGTTATATGATATTAAAAAGCCACAAGACTCATGTCTTGACTTTTGATGTGGTGAGTTAAAGCTCCTACGCTAATATAATCTACACCAGTTTCGGCATAAGCGCGTATAGTCTCGATGGTAATTCCTCCAGAGGCTTCTGTTTCGAATCTTTTATCAATTATGACTAGGGCTTCAGAAATTTGTTTAGGAGTAAAATTATCAAGCATTATTCTATGAATATTACCTTTGGCAAGTACTTGATTAAGCTCGTCCAAGTCTCGTACTTCAACTTCTATGCGGAGGTTTAAATTATTGTCTTTAAGGTATTTATTGCAAGAATCGATTGCTTGTGGAATTCCACCTGCAAAGTCGATATGATTGTCCTTTATCATTATCATATCATAAAGAGCAAAACGATGGTTCTCACCACCGCCAACTTTCACAGAGTATTTTTCCAACTCGCGGAGCAAGGGTGTAGTTTTGCGTGTGTCAAGCACTTTAGTATTAGTGCCTTCAATTGCTTTTACATAACGATTTGTAGCAGTAGCAATGCCACTCATTCGTTGCATAAAATTTAGTGCCAAACGTTCAGCTGTAAGTATTGATATTGCTGAGCCTGATACAATAAAACCCACATCACCATATTTTACGACAGTGCCATCTTCAATCTTTTTCTCGAAAACTATACTAGAATCTACTTGATGAAACACTTCTTGTGCAATATCAATTCCTGCAATTATCCCATCTTCTTTTATTAGCAGCTTGGCGCTGTTTTGGGCATCTTTAGGTATGGTAGATAATGAAGAATAATCTCCAGGTCCAACATCTTCTGCTATTGCTTCTCTAATAATATCCTTAATATTCATTCTTAATATTTTTCGTAACTTTTTATTGTTTAGTTGTCAAGTAGTTCAAATTCAATCATATGTACATTTGCCTCATCATCCGAAACGGTAATCAAAATGTAAATCTGATATTTCAAATCATTTTTTGTAGTAAGATTTGCAATTACAAATTCGCTTCCACCAGTGGATTTACCACTTTGCTTCACTTTAAAAGATTTTGTTTTGTTTTTTTGCAAAAACTCCTTCATTACTACTTTAGCCTGAGTTTTGGAATATGAATTCTCATTATCAGGTAGCGAAATGTCCACAGGATTACTAAAAGTGGAAACAAAACTCCCAATATCATTAGTTTTTAAAGCGTTAATACATTTTGTTTTAATGGATTTTATGGTATTCTTTTGAGCGTTTGACTCAAATGAAAACGTCATTAAAATCATTAGTATGAATACTTTTGATAAACTGATAAATATATGATTACTTTTATGATTGTATGTTTGTTGCATAATATGAACATTGTTGATTAATAAATCAAACCTTAATAGGCAAAGTTAGTCAATAAAATAAAGCAATAAACATCAGTTTGCCCTTGTTATGGCAATTACTAATCTATATTTTCCCTGCAATTTTTAGAACACTTTTTAGAGCAGTATTCATTTGATAATAGCGTAAGGATTTGTAAATAGACTCATACGAACCAAATCCCATAAAAAATCTTGCCAATGAAGGGTTATTGGAACCTTCAAAATCGAAAATAATATTCTCTTTAGTATGCTCCTCAATGTAGTTATTTACAATAAATGGCATTGCTCCCTTTTCTTTACCCTCGTCACTTAGTCCCGAGAAAATAAAAATATGCCTTTTGCTGTCTTTGATAATAAATATAGAGCAAAGCAATGTATTTTCCTTGGAATAAGTTCCAATTATTTCAGCTTTATTATTGCCAATAAGAAAATACATAAGGCGCAGAATAATAGCATAATCATTTTCCGAAAAAGCATCAATCTCGCTGCCTTTATTCTGCTTAAATAATTCTATTAAAGTTTCTGGCTTAAGATTATTATTGATACTTAATTCGTTGCGTTTTGCTTTATTTATATTTCGCTTTAGGTTTTTTGAATATGCTTTTTTAAGGCTTTCATAGTCTGTACCTAAATTGAGTTCAATATTGGTATTGCTAATTACTTTATATTTCTTATTCCCATATAACTTATTGTAACTATTTAAGTTAATCTCTATTAGTTTAAAATCTTTGGGAATAGCAAAAACGAATTGCTGAGTCTTATTATCATCAATATCTTCCCTAGAAAAAACACCCAACTGCTGTGTCAGTACCGGCTGATATACGTATTTAATACCAAGCTTTATCCTATAAGGCAAAGGAAATACACTCATATAATCATCCTCAATAAGAGCATCCCATTCTCCTGCCACAATATCCAAATACCACGAGTATGCATACACCATCGAATTTAATGATTCGGCAATGCATTTATCCCATTTATCGTAATCTATCTCTGACTGCTTTAGGTATTTTATCATAAGGCAAAGGTAAAACTAATGTAATAGAGTTTTCTGTTTATTTGTAACATGGGAATCCTGCCCGTAGTTTTATAATAATAGCTTAATCACTTATACCAAATTAATACCAAAACACGCCATATAAATCGTTTATATTTCCCTATTACTGCGTTAAAAATTATTACCATAGCTATACTTCGACATGCTCAGTACAGCCTTTAAATACTTATTATAAGGGATTGCCGCCTGAAAACGGCGGCTATCCTTAGAAGGAAGGCACATCAATGATTATTAAAAGCATCTGCATAGCAGATGCTTTTAATAATCATTGTGGGCTTTCGCGGGATATTCTCGAACTTTTTGATTGAGGATTTGGGATTTATTGATGAGTTTACGGCTTAATAATAAGTATCTTTGCAAATGTCATTTTGTAAATTATTTACTCTTTAAATTTGTATAATAAGATGGATAAACAGAATAAAATTGAGATATTTCAAAGTAAGGATAATCAAACGGAAATAAAAGTTCAGTTTGAAGAAGAAACTGTTTGGCTTACTCAGGCACAAATGGCAGAATTATTCGATAGAGATAGAAAAACAATAACTAGACATATTTCTAATGTTTTTAAAGAAAATGAATTAACAGAAGAAGTGGTATGCTCATTTTTTGAGCAAACCACTCAACATAGTGCTATTAAAGGAAAATCTCAAACAAAAAGAGTAAAACTTTATAATCTTGATGTAATAATATCTGTTGGTTATCGTGTAAAATCGCAACGAGGCACCCAATTCCGACAGTGGGTAACTCAACGCTTAAAAGACTATTTGGTTCAGGGATATGCAATAAATGAGAAGCGCTTGGAGCAGAAGCAACAAGAGGTTTTATATCTAAAAACAGGAATTTTAAAACTTATTGCCTAATGGAAAATATTGTAATTTACACTGATGATTCAAATAATATTGAAATAGATATTTCTTATAAAGAAGATACTTTTTGGTTGAGTTTAGTTCAAATTTCGACATTGTTTGAACGGGATAAATCTGTAATATCTCGACATATAAATAAAATATTTAAAGAAGGTGAACTAAAGAAAACGGCAACTGTTGCAAAAAATGCAACAGTTCAAAAAGAAGGTGATAGATCAATAGAAAGGCAAATATCTTATTATAACCTTGATATGATTATTTCAGTTGGTTATAGAGTTAATTCAACTAAAGCAACCCTATTCCGTCAATGGGCAACTCAACGTTTGAAAGATTATTTGGTAAAAGGTTATGCCATTAACGAAAAACGTTTAGAGCAAAAACAACAAGAGGTATTACACCTTAAAACAGGAATACAAATACTTAGTCGTGCCATTGAAGCAAGAAACGAAACTCATGAAAATGAAATACTAAACATTTTTGCAAATGGTTTGGAACTTTTGGATGACTATGACCATGAGACATTGGACACCAAAGGTAATACCGAGCAAGAAACGATTTTCCCTACTTATGATGATTATCTTGATTTCATTAAACAAATGTATTCCGAATTTGAAAGTGATGTATTTGCGAAACCTAAAGACGATAGTTTTCATAGTTCGGTCAACCAAATCGCACAATCATTTGGAGGTAATGAGCTATACCCAAGTATACAAGAAAAGGCAGCTAATTTGCTTTACTTCATAGTAAAGAATCACTCTTTTGTAGATGGTAATAAACGAATTGCAGCAGCTTGTTTTCTTTACTTTCTTGATAAGAATAAAGCTCTTATAAATAAGAGTAATGAAACCATAATTAGTAACGAAGCCTTAGCTTCATTAACACTCTTTATTGCCACTAGCAAAAGCGATGAAGTAGATATGGTAAAACGATTTATAATGAGTATTCTGAATCGGAATTTGGAAAGCTAATATTAGTTTTGTAAAAAAACAAATACTCTCTAATAGTAAAAAAAGTCCGTAATAACGGATCCAACTCTCGTAAAACCCCATGTTTCCGAGGGGAAAAGAGAAAT
>NIUZ01000031.1 GCA_002254285.1 Bacteroidetes bacterium 4572_112
ATATCCTGGTGATGTGTTTTACCTTCACTCAAGATTATTAGAGCGTGCTGCTCGTATTATCGTTTCTGATGATGTGGCTAAGAATATGAACGACCTTCCTCCTTCTCTTAAAGGCAAGGTAAAAGGTGGTGGTTCTCTTACAGCTCTTCCTATTATCGAAACTCAAGCGGGTGACGTTTCAGCATATATTCCTACTAACGTAATCTCGATTACTGATGGTCAGATTTTCTTGGAAACTAACCTTTTCAACTCTGGTGTTCGTCCTGCTATTAACGTAGGAGTTTCAGTATCGCGTGTGGGTGGTAATGCTCAGATTAAGTCAATGAAAAAAGTATCGGGTACTCTTAAGCTTGACCAAGCGCAGTATCGTGAGCTTGAGGCTTTCTCTAAATTTGGTTCTGACCTTGATGCAGCTACTAAAGCTGTACTTGACAAAGGTGAGCGTAATGTTAGAATGTTGGTTCAAAACCTTCATACTCCATTCCGTGTTGAAGAGCAAGTTGCTATTATCTTCTGTGGTACTAATGGTCTTATGAATAAAGTTCCTGTAAATAAGGTTCCTGCATTCGAGGCTGAATATATCAAAGCAATGAACGATAATCATGCTGATACTATGGCTGAATTAGCTTCAGGTAAATATACTGATGAGGCTAAGAAAATCATGACTGAATTGGCGGCTAAGATTAGCAAAAATTATTAAGATAATTGTCTTTGCAAGAAGGCGCCAAATACAGCGTTATTATTGTTTTTGAAACAGTCGTTTACCAAATGTAAGCTCCTTAATTTCAAAAACTTCAAAAGCCTTGTCTTTGTCGTCTTCTTATCAAAGAAATAAAATAATTGAGAGTATTAAATTATTCTCAGTAATATTTTAAAACAAAATATAATTGTCAATATGGCAAATCTTAAAGAAATACGAATCCGAATTAGTTCGGTAGAATCTACAAAGCAAATCACAAGTGCGATGAAACTTGTTGCTGCCTCTAAGCTTAAACGGGCTCAGGATGCAATAACAACTATGCGCCCTTATGCTGAAAAGCTTGGCGAAATTCTTCAGGATATTAGCTCGGGAAACTCAAATGAGGATAATGTGTACGGTGTACAACGCGAGGAAGAAAAGGTGCTTTTAGTGCCAATTTCGTCTAATCGTGGTCTTTGTGGTGCTTTTAATGCTAACGTTATTAAGAAGTGTAATGTGCTACTTGCTAATGATTATAAAAATCAGAATGCTAGAGGTGATGTTCATTTTTTTACTGTTGGAAAAAAAGTTTCTGAGCATTTCACAAAACATGGTGCTACTGTAATAGCTTCTCACGACGATATATGGGATAATCTAGCTTGGGAGAATGTAATTCCCATTGCTGAGGATTTACTAAAGTTGTTTAGAGATGGTGATTACGATAGAATTGAGCTTGTTTATAACGAATTTGTAAACGCTGCTACTCAGAAATTAAACGCTGAGCAATTCTTGCCTGTAGTTGAGAATAGTGTTGAAGGAGAATCGAATAAAGACTATATCATGGAGCCATCTAGCGAAGTGATTATTGGTGAGCTTATTCCTAAAACTCTAAAAACTCAATTTTATAAAGCTCTATTGGATTCATTGGCGTCAGAGCATGGTGCTCGTATGACTGCCATGCATCAAGCTACTGATAATGCCGACGCTCTTGTTAAAGACCTTAAGCTTACTTATAATAAAGCTCGTCAAACAGCTATTACAAACGAAATTATTGAAATTGTTAGTGGTGCCGATGCCATGTAGTGATTTCTTAATTATGATATCGAAAAAGGCGACCAATTTTTGGTCGCCTTTTTTTTGTGGGGTAAAGTGATTGTAAGCGTACGGCGAAGTGCATATTGTGAGGTTTCCAAAATCTAATGATTTTTGTTGCTCAAATATAAAAGCAATAATTATGTTAGGATTAGGGACAGAACACACATACTACTATTATTTATCAGCAGTAGATATGCGCAAAGGATTTATTTAGATTACCCAGAAGAGCTTTTCCGCTCATTGGGCAACCTCCCAAACCACCAATTACTGTGTCAAAGCTACGGCAACCATTATTGTATGCAGCACCGAGTTTGCTATGCCAGTTTTTAGGTGTAGTATGAAGGTGTACTCCTGGATTTAAGTTGGGGAACTCCATTCGCAAAGTTTCAAAACTTTTAGCAATATTTTCAGAAGTTCCATCGCCAGTAGTGTCTGCTAGTATAAGTTCTGAAACTCCCATATTCAATAGTTTTTCGGTCCATTGAAGCAAAATATCTGTATTCCATTTGTCGCCATATGGATTGCCAAAAGCCATGGCAATATAGAATTTTAGGTTTTTATCTTTTTGTACACAAAGGTCGATTAGATCATCACTCAATCGCTGTACCTTATCAAAATTTGAGTTTATATTCTTTTTCAGAAAGGACTCTGAAATGGAGAATGGAAATACTATGCCATCAATTTTATCATGCTCAAATGCTCTTTTCGCACCACTTAAACTACCTATAGTACTAACAATTTGAGTATTTGTACTTTCAGTATTTAGTAGTTCAATCACTTGATGACTATCTTTCATTTGAGGTACTGCTCGTGGTGAAACAAAGCTGCCAAAATCCACAGTATCGAAACCAACATTCAGTAGAGCATTTATATACTTAGCCTTTTGCTCAGTGGGAATAAACTTGCTAATTCCTTGCAATGCATCACGTGGAGTTTCGAGTATTTTTATCATAGGTTCTCTTAAATACGTGTAATTTATTAATTAGCTTACTGCTTTCTTCTTACTGCCCACAGCATTCTCTACTAATATAGGAAGTTTTCATAAGGAAAGCGCTTAGCGTGAGCCTCCTTTATTTCAGAATAAATAAGTTCGCGAAGTTCGTGGAGGTTTGTTTTCTCCTTTGCCGAAATAAATATACAAGGCAGGTTTTCCTTAGCCATCCATGTATTCATCATCTCTTCGAGGCTGATATTTTCCTTGGTTCTTGGTGTAAGGTCATCTTCCTCTTTCTCCACAAAAGTATATGCATCAATCTTATTAAAAACCATAATTGTAGGCTTATTACTACCGTCAATTTCGGCAAGAGTTTCGTTTACAATCTGTATTTGATCTTCAAACTCATCATGCGAAATATCCACCACATGAATAAGTACATCACTTTCGCGTACCTCATCAAGGGTTGATTTAAATGACTCTACCAAGCCATGTGGGAGTTTACGGATAAAACCTACTGTGTCCGCCAATAGGAAAGGTAGGTTGTGAATAACGGTTTTGCGAACCGTAGTATCAAGGGTGGCAAAGAGTTTATTTTCTGCAAATACCTTCGATTTGCTAAGCATATTCATAATGGTAGACTTACCAACATTGGTATAACCCACAAGCGAAATACGGAGTAATTTACCTCTATTCTTTCGTTGAGTAGCCATTTGCTTATCAATGTCTTTCAATCTTTTTTTGAGTAAAGAAATTCTATCACGAATAATCCTTCTATCGGTTTCAATCTCAGTTTCACCAGGTCCACGCATTCCAATACCACCTTTTTGTCGCTCAAGGTGAGTCCAAAGTCCAGTAAGGCGCGGGAGTAGGTATTGATATTGTGCCAGCTCTACCTGAGTTTTAGCATGCGATGTTTGCGCTCTTTTGGCAAATATATCAAGTATTAAATTTGTTCTATCAAGTACCTTGCATTTAAACGCTTTCTCGATATTGCGCAATTGCGAAGGGCTTAATTCATCATCAAAAACCACCATATCAATTTTTGCAACACGTACATAGTCTTCTATTTCTTCAAGCTTTCCGCTACCAACATAGGATTTGCTATCGGGCATATTTAAGTTTTGAGTGAATCGCTTCACCACCTTAGCGCCTGCCGTTTGAACTAGGAATTCTAATTCATCGAGGTATTCATTAAGTTTATCGGACTTCTGTTTTGCGGTTGCTACACCTACAATTATGCACTTCTCTATTTCTTTCGCTGTAATATTCAAAATAATATCTATTTATAAATTATGTATTGCCTTTATTTAAGGGCTCTGCAAAGATAGTTATTTTGAGGGTAGCATATTATTAGTTTCTGGAAAGAAGTGGAGGACTAATGCCAGTTTTCTTGAATTATTACTTTGACCTTTTATAAACTCTCCTCAGCCATATTGGTAAAACAATACTGCCAATTATAAGGTATGAATAATAACTAAGTAGTCGCCAAGCTAATGCTATTTCGTGAGAATATGGATTCATGAATTCGCCAAGAAACTTTGGTAGCATAAACTCTGCTACTCCGCTACCACCAGGTGTTGGGCTAATCAGTAATATAACCCACATAATTAACTGACGACCAAATATTAGTATTTGGTCTCCATGACCTATGAGTACAAGTATGAGAGCATTTATTACAGCAAAGCGAGTAATCCATGAAATCATAGTTGCGCCAAAAACCTTTGCCCAAAAGCTCAAATCTTTTCCTCTCATTTCGGTGGATGTAGTGATAATGTCATCGCCTGTTTGGTCAACATTATTACGCCATCTCTTAAGAAATGAAATTGAAAATATAGCGTGAAGTATGCTCTTGAATAATCGTGGTTTAAAAAATATTGCGAATACAATTACTGATGTAAGAAGCAATATAAAACCATAGCCAGCGTAGAAAATAGTTTGTGTGGGAAAGTCTCCTAAATTGAATAGTTTGAATTCTGTGCTAATAAATAATTCTTGAGAACCAACAAAAAGAAATACCAACGGAACCATGATAATGTAAAATAGCTCATCTAATAAAGCCGTAATCATTACTATAGCTGTGGCTTTACCGGCGTTTTTTATTTCTTTGTTTACAATAAATAAAGCAACCGCTGAACCTCCTACTACCGATGGTGTGAGTGCTGAGGCAAATTCCCATAGCATAATCACTTCAAAACTGTGTTTCCAGCTAATTTTTTTGTCAGTCATTATTCTTATTCGATACATATAGGCAATATCACGTATTGCCTCCAAAACTATTGCTAGTAAAAGAAAAAGAACTGAAATATATCCCAAATGTATTTTCTCATAATTATTTATCGAGAAATCGTCAGTAATAAGATATATGCTTACCGATATGCCAAATAGAACAGCAAGAATGATTTTCCATCCTGAGAAGGCCTGAATTATTTGTTTTGGAGCTGCTGACATATAAGTTTAAATTATTATAGAACAAAGATAGTGATTCCTTAATAGTCTGGACATAAAAAAACCCTTTGAAAATACATCCAAAGGGCTTCATATATTTTATAAAGCTATTGTTTAGTAAACAATCATCTTTTTAGTTACGCTATTATTATTAGCAGTAAGAGTGTAGTAATATACACCAGCTTGTAGGTTAGAACCATCAATGTTGATAGTATGAGAACCAACAGATTTAACACCTGCTTCAATAGTCATTACTTGAGCTCCTGTTACGTTAAATACAGAGATGCTAACGTTGCTTGACTTCTCTAAGCTATACTCAACAGTAGTAGAACCATTGAATGGGTTAGGGAAGTTTTGCTCTACAGTAAGGCTATTATTAGTAGTAGCTTCAATTCCTGTAAAATCTGCATCAGCAGTAATAAGGAATTCAATTAAGTGATTCTCAAAACCGAAACTAGCACCATAAGCCCATGCTGGAACATATAAAGTTGCCCAACCACTACCTGGTCTTAAATCATAAATAGTAATAAGTTGAGATGAGTTATAATCGCCAGGAGTATATACTGGGAAAGTGTTGTCACCTTGTTCTTCATAAGAATAAAAACTCATGTAATTTTTATTATTTAAAGTGTCAGTAGCAGTATAGCTATAACCAGGAAGGAAAGTTGCAGAAACACCAGCAACTTCACCAGCATTGATATTTAAGCCAGCAACAGCTACACTAAAAATATTAAAACCAGTCATTGCGTCTGAAGTTGAATCAGCCTCAGTCAATAAGTAGTCAACAACAATCTTACTAGGGATATTTAAAGTTACGATATTACGCTTAATTCCTTTGAAATAAAGTGTGTCGCTGCCATAATCACCAGCCATTCCTGTGAAATAATAAGTAGGAACTTCTGAACTATTATTAGTAGTAAAGAATTCGAAACGTAAAGTGTCAACAATTGAAGGGTCAGTTCCTCTATAATACTTTGTGTACATAGTTGCTGAATCAATAGAGTAAGCATTAGAATTTGTAATCAATTGCTCTCCATTTTCTTGAAAATACTCAATTTTAGGATCAATTATAGTTGCAATTGAGTGAACCCAAGGAGTACCATCAGCTTCAGCAGCAAAGTTTGCTAAAATATTTGAATCTGGAAATAAGTAGTTTCTGCTCATTGTAGAATTTCCACCATAAAAATTATCAACAGCAGCAGCATAGTTATACCATCTTGATGATACAGCACTTTTACTGCTGTGTGCACTTTTCATAGCTTTTTGAAAAGAAGCTTTTTGTCCTTGTGGTACAGATAATTCTGGACCTACTTGATGGCTTTGTGCAGTTACGATTAAAATCGAAATCATAAATGCAAACGTTAAGTAAATGTTCTTCATGTTTAAAATTTAATTAATTGTTATGTGTATATATTTATCTGAATACATTAAAATATGAACCCAGGTGCAATAATTGAGTGCAAATATAATTATAAATAATTAATATTGCCTTTATTTATTATTATGAACGTATAATTACTAAATATCGTTATTATTATTATTATATTTCTATACGTATCTATATGATTAGTATATTTTTATTAAAATAACCTAAAATTTGTTAAAAATATGCATACTATATACCGTAAATGCAATATTTAAGACTTATATGATATATATATATTATTATTTGGTTATAATGAATGAAATAAATGTGACTTTAGTGAATGATTAATCACTAAAGTCACATTATATTTATTACATATAGTTTTCAATAGGTTCGCAGTTGCAGCTTAGGTTACGGTCACCGTATCCGTCGTCAATTTTTGAAACCATTGGCCAATATTTATCTACTTGTACATGCACAGTAGGGAAAGCTGCCTTTTGTCTATCATAAGCTCTATCCCATTTGTTGGCAGTAATAACATCTACCGTATGCGGTGCATTAGTAATAATGTTATTTCCTTTTTCGGCAATACCATCTTCTACTTCTTTAATCTCAGCACGAATCATGCTCATTGCTTCAATAAAGCGGTTGATTTCGTATAAAGGCTCACTCTCGGTTGGTTCAACCATTAATGTACCATGTACTGGAAATGCTACTGTTGGAGCATGGAATCCATAATCCATAAGTCGCTTCGCAATATCACCAACAGGTATGCCTGCTGTTTTCATAAACTCGTTACAATCTATAATAAGCTCGTGGCCTACAAAACCATTTTTTCCAGAATATAATATTTTATAATCTTCAGAAAGTTTAGTTTTCATATAGTTTGCATTAAGAATAGCCATTGCTGTAGCTTCTTTAAGACCTTCAACGCCCATCATTTTAATATATCCATAAGATATAGGAAGTACTAATGCGCTTCCAAATGGAGCACCAGAAACAGCCCCAATTGCTTGCTCACCGCCAGTTTTTACAATTGGGTGAGTTGGTAAGAACGGGCTTAGGTGTTTTGCAACGCCTATAGGACCAACTCCAGGACCACCACCACCGTGAGGTATAGCAAAAGTCTTATGTAAGTTTAGGTGACAAACATCTGCTCCCATAAAACCAGGATTAGTAAATCCTACCTGAGCATTCATATTTGCACCATCCATATATACTTGTGCACCATGACTGTGAATTAGGTCTATGATTTCAATAATTGCTTCCTCAAATACACCATGTGTACTT
Source organism: Bacteroidetes bacterium 4572_112 (assembly GCA_002254285.1). Taxonomy (GTDB): domain Bacteria; phylum Bacteroidota; class Bacteroidia; order Bacteroidales; family UBA1556; genus UBA6267. The sequence goes on from NIUZ01000031.1 coordinate 7,813, forward strand.
GGGTAAGTAATCATTAAAGCACCTAGTTTATCGCTATTTTCTTCAGCTTTTAATTTTAAATCGTCTAAATCTACTTCGCCATTTTCTGTTGATTTCACAACTACTATATCCATACCAGCCATTACTGCTGATGCTGGGTTTGTACCATGTGCCGAAGCAGGAATTAAGCAAATATTTCTATGTCCTTCATTGCGGCTTTTGTGATATGCCATAATTACACTCAAACCAGCATATTCGCCTGCTGCACCTGAGTTTGCTTGGAAAGATACTGTATCGAATCCTGTAATTATTGATAAGTCTTTTCTTAAATCGTCAATCAATTCAAAATATCCTAAAGCTTGCTCACGAGGAACAAATGGGTGGATATTTCCAAACTCTGGCCACGAAATAGGAATCATTTCGGAAGCAGCATTAAGTTTCATAGTACATGATCCCAATGGAATCATACCACGGTTTAATGAAAAATCCTTAATTTCCAAACGCTTGATATAACGCATCATTTCTGTTTCAGAATGATATGTGTTAAATACTGCTTGTTGTAGGTATTCTGATGTACGAACAAATTCTTTATCAAAAGAAGTTGCGTTTTCAGCATAGTATTTTCCTTCCTTAGTATATTCTTTACCTGCAGCTTCAGCTAATACACAAATGATTTTATTCAAATCCTCATTTGTTTTAGCCTCGTCAATACTTATTCCGATATGGTTATTGTCGAAATAGCGTAGGTTAATCTCATTTGACTTAGTAAGCTCTTGAATTTCGTGAATGTCAACATTCTCAGGAACCTCAATATGTAGAGTATCAAAGAAGTTGCTATTTAGTTGCTTATAGCCCAATTGATCAAGTTCAAAAGCAACAAAGTTTGTCATATCGTGAATGTCCTGAGCAATTTCTTTAATGCCTTTAGGACCATGATATACAGCATACATGCCAGCCATAGTTGCTAGTAAAGCCTGTGCTGTACAGATGTTTGATGTGGCTTTTTCGCGCTTAATATGTTGCTCACGAGTTTGAAGGGCCATACGCAAAGCTCGTTTGCCTTGTGCATCTTTAGATATTCCGATAATTCTACCAGGAATACTTCTTTTGTACTTTTCTGAGGTAGCAAAGAATGCAGCATGAGGACCACCAAATCCCATAGGAATTCCAAGGCGTTGAGTAGAACCAAAAGCAACATCTGCACCCCATTCTGCAGGAGGTGTAAGTATAGCTAAACTCATAATATCAGCTGCTACACATAATAATGCTCCAGCTTCGTGAGCTTTTTCTGCTACTATTTTATAATCTTCTACATTACCCTTTTCGTTAGGATATTGTACCATATAACCAAAAACTTTCTCAGTATATTCGAAGTTATTATAGTCAGTAATTATTAACTCAATTCCTAGAGGCAAAGCACGAGTTTTTAGTAACTCAATGGTTTGTGGGAAAAGATTAGTGTCAGCATAAAAAGTATTTACGCCAGCTTTTATTTGCTTTCTAGAACGTGCGTGAAAAGCCAATAACATAGCCTCAGCACCAGCAGTAGCTTCATCAAGTAATGAAGAGTTTGCTAGTTCAAAACCTGTTAGGTCAGTTACTACTGTTTGGAAATTTAATAGAGCTTCTAATCTTCCTTGCGAAATTTCCGCTTGATAAGGAGTATAAGAAGTATACCATCCTGGGTTTTCAAGAATATTCTTTTGAATAACAGCTGGTAATAATGTTTCGTAATACCCTAAACCGATATACGAACTAAAGATTTTATTTTTAGAGGCAATTGCCTTTATTTTATTCATGAATGCAAATTCAGAAATGCCTTCTTCCAATTCTAAATCAGCTTTAAGTCGAATATTTGCAGGTATAGTTTGATTTATTAATGTATCAATAGAATCAACTCCAATGGCTTTAAGCATTTCTGCTTGGTGCTCAGGGCGAATACCATTATGGCGACTTGTAAATTTATTTTTAATCATAATGTTAAGTCTAAATAATTATGTTTATATAGTTGAGTATTAGTATTATGAACTAATATTATGCCTCAGAAAATGATTTTGCCAAAGATATGTAATTATCTATATATAATAAATGTAGATTTATAATCAAAATCACTGAATACTTATGATTTTTGGCATTTTGTATGATTGTAAAGAGTTGTAAAGTGAGGTAAGGAATTGTAAAGATTTGTAAAGTGAGGTAAGGGAATAGTAAGATGTTGTAAATTTATCTTTATCCTTGTCCTCTATCCTTGTCCTCTATTCTTCTCCTCTATCCTTGTCCTCTATCCTTCTCCCTTCACTATTCACCTTTCACTTTTATATATAGAAAAAGCCACAAAGAAATAAATTCAATGTGGCTTTTGATATGTTGTAAAAAGATCTACTTTCTTAGAAAGAAAGAATAGTTTTCTTAATAATTTCAATAGCTTTCATTAACTCATCCTCAGGAATTACCAATGGAGGAGCGAAACGAATAATATGATCGTGAGTTGGCTTAGCAAGAAGTCCGTTATCCTTCATAGCAATACAAACATCCATAGCAGTTTTGCCATTTGTTGGCTTTATAACTACAGCATTTAATAAACCTTTACCACGTACAAGCTCAATCATTGGAGAGTCAATCTTCTCAATCTCAGCACGGAATATTTTTCCTAGATGCTCAGCTTTTTCAGCAAGATTTTCGTCAACAACAACCTGAAGAGCTTCCATAGCTACAGCGCCAGCAAGAGGGAATCCACCAAAAGTAGAACCATGCTCACCGGGTTTAATAGTTAGCATAATATCATCATCAGCAAGTACTGCTGATACTGGAATAACTCCACCTGATAAAGCTTTTCCTAAAATAAGAACGTCAGGGCGAACACCTTCGTGATCAACAGCCAACATTTTACCTGTACGAGCAATTCCTGTTTGAACCTCATCAGCTACAAAAAGTACATTTGCTGCTTTACAAAGGTCAAAAGATTTCTTTAAATATCCTTCGTCTGGAACAAATACACCAGCCTCGCCTTGAATAGGCTCAACAAGGAAACCTGCTACATTAGGGTCCTTAAGCTCTTTCTCTAAAGCCGATAAATCGTTATAAGGAATTGTTATAAATCCTGGAGTATAAGGTCCGAAATCATTACGTGCCTCAGGGTCAGTAGACATAGAGATAATAGTGATTGTACGACCGTGGAAATTCTCCGCAGCAACAATAATCTTAGCCTCATTCTGAGGAATACCTTTTACTGTATAACCCCATTTACGAATTAGCTTAAGAGCAGTTTCGTCAGCCTCAGCACCAGTATTCATTGGCAATACTTTGTCGTATCCGAAAAATTCGGTAATATACTTTTCGTACTGTCCTAATACATTATTATAAAATGCTCTTGAAGTAAGAGTAAGTTTTTGAGCTTGATCAGTTAAAGCCTTTACAATTCTTGGGTTGCAATGACCTTGATTAACTGCTGAATATGCTGAAAGAAAATCGAAGTATTCTTTGCCTTCAGCATCCCATACTTTATGTCCTTCACCTCTTTCCAAAACCACTTCTAGTGGGTGGTAGTTGTGTGCACCATACTTGTCCTCTAGCGCAATTGCCTCTTTTGAAGAAATTTTATTAATCATAAATTATGATATTTAAAGGGTTAATGTTATATTCTAATTAGTCGAGCAAAAATAGATTATTTTTTTAAGTCGGATAAGTGTTTTTCTGTTAAAAAATCGTATATTATAATGATATTTAATTTTACATAAAAAAGCCATATAGATTAATCTATATGGCTTTTTCTAAAGGGGAAATAATTACTATTTAAAAGGCATGAACTGGACTTAAAACAGTCTGTTCATTAATAATTTGAGGCTCTAATTCCTCAAATTCAATGTTTGCCATTAAGTGCTTTAAAGACTTATGGGCAGCAATTTTTACAAATTCATTAGAGTCATTTTCTTCAATGTATTGTAAACTTTTAATTGCATGAACTGATTTTGAACTACCTAATATTAAGCATATTGCCTGACGTAAATCGTCATCATTAGTATGTAAGGCCTCAATTAATTTAGAGATTTTTCGGCCTTTTTCCCATTTTTTAATTCGTGATATAGAGATGAGCATATTCTATTTTTTAAGTGAGTTACAAATATAATATAAAATAGGGCGTATTTTTTCGCGTAAAATACCTGTTTTTGTTAAAAATTACTATATTTATAGATAATAAACAATAAATCAGTTAGTTATGTGTACTGTTAATTATTGTGAAGTTTTATAGCAAGTATTACATTGTTTTTGTGTCATAATGCGGTACATTTGACCTCACTATAGTAATATTATGATAGAGCAACAGCTGATAGATGGTTTGAGTAAGTTAGGTACTGCCGAGAATAGGCAAGGTGAGCTCGCGTTCAAACATATTGTAGATACTTATCAAGCAGTTATTTATAATACTTGTATCGGTATTGTTGGCGATGCTGATGACGCTAAAGATATTGCTCAGGATGTTTTTATTCAGCTTTATAAATCTGCTGATAGCTTTCGTGGTGATAGTAAAATTTCCACTTGGTTGTATAGAATTGCAGTAAATAAAAGTCTAAATCATATCCGTAATAACAAAAAACATAAAGTACTATTAAGAATACAGGGGTTCTTTGCTGCCGACGAAACTCGTGAAATTCAGATTAGAGATAGAGCAAGAAGCAATCCCCAAGAAATTTCAGAACAAAATGAGCATAAAATTGCTCTACGTACTGCAATCGATAGCTTACCCGAAAATCAGAAGACTGCTTTTGTGCTTAAAAACTACGATGATATTTCATATAAAGAGATTAGTGAAATTATGGAACTTTCGCTGAGTTCGGTAGAGTCGTTAATACATCGCGCAAAGAAAAATTTGCAGAAAACTCTGAATTACTATTATCATAATAATGTAAAGTAAGGATTTTAGCATTATTCAAAATTGCCTTAATTCATTATTTATAATGTAAAAACCTACAGTTGATATATATTATATGAAGGAGTTTTATTAATTATTACTTTTGTCATTATTGTTAAATCTAATAAGATGCGAAAAATACTCACTTCAATTATCTTCATAATGCTGGCCTATGGTGCAAATGCACAACAATGGCAATATAGCATGGCTGATGCAATGAAAATTGCCAAGGAAAAAGATCAGAAAATCATACTAGTATTTTCTGGCTCGGATTGGTGTACTCCTTGTATTAAGCTTGAAAATGATATATGGAGTACTGATGAGTTTAAAATTTACGCAAAAGATAATTATGTGATGCTTAAGGCTGATTTTCCTCGTAAAAAGAAGAATAAGCTTAGCGAAGATCATACTCGAAACTTATTTCATCTTGGGATGCAAATTCTCAAACATCAATGATAAATGCTAATGCAGGGATTGCTCCTGTAAAAGTTGATAAGGAGTTATTCGACCTTATACAGCGTTCATTAGCTATCTCAAAAATTACTGATGGTGCTTTTGATATTTCTTATGCATCAATGGATAGAATTTGGAAATTTGATGGAAGTATGAGCCGTATGCCTTCGGAAAAAGATATTTCAAACTCTGTATTAAGTGTAGGTTATCAATATATTATTCTTAATAAAAGCAAATCAACAGTATTTCTTAAAAACAAAGGAATGCGCATTGGCTTTGGTGGCATTGGCAAAGGATACGCCGCTGATATGGCAAAGCAATTATTAATTTCAAAAGGAGTAACGGCTGGAATTATAAATGCTTCTGGCGATATGAGCACTTGGGGAAAGCAACCCAATGGCAGGGATTGGACCATTGCAATTACTAATCCTATGAATAAGAAAAAAGCTTTTGCCGTGCTTCCCATATCAGGTAAAGCCGTGGTTACTTCTGGCGATTATGAGCGGTTTGTGAAATTTAATGGCATAAGATATTCTCATATTATTAATCCCAAAACAGGATATCCTGCTACAGGAATTATTAGTGCTACAGTTTTTGCCCATAGTGCAGAGCTTGCTGATGCTTTGGCTACTTCCATTTTTGTAATGGGTGTTGATGTTGGCTTGAATAGGATAAATCAGTTAGCAAATATAGATTGTATTATTATTGACGAAAAAGGTAGTATTTTTACTTCCTCAAAGATTAACATAAATGATAAATAAATTACTCATTCTTATTATTCTAACTTTTGCATTGTCTTCGTGTATGGTTGTGAAGGGCTACGAAAAAGTAAACCTTAATGACCCAGATATGGCTTTAAAAGATAGAAAATCACAAAAATATTCTGGTAAATTTCATTCATATAGAGAGGGTAGTGCTGGTGCTGAAGGTGGTAAATCAGGTGGGGGCTGTGGTTGTAATTAGGCTTATGAAAGGGGTAATTATCATATTTGCTGTGCTAGTAAGTTTTGCTCTATTTGGGCAGAATAATACTGCTGTAAAATCAGATTCTGTAAAGCTATTTAAGAAACGTGTATTGGAAAATGCTGAGATTGACATTCTAGCAAGTTTTTACAAACAGCAGGGGAAAAATGCTGCCGTTACTGGTGGTATTGGCTCCGAAGAGTTAACTAATTTGGCATCGAGTATAAATGTGGCTATTCCCATAGGTGATGATGGCGTGCTTACTATTGATGCCACAATTTCGGCATATAGCTCAGCTTCATCGAGTAATTTAAATCCATTTAAACAAAAAAGTACTGATGGTGACGACGATGATGACGATGATGACGATGATGATGACAAAAGGTTGGCCTCGGGAGCATCAAGTGGTGGTTCGCCTGGCGATAAACATAAGGTAACAGCTAATTCTCCTTGGATTGCATCTTCTTCTGATGCCAAAGAAGATACTTGGTATGGTGTAAATATTGGCTATAGCCATTCGTCTGACGATAGAAATACTATAATATCTACAAACTTTAGTGTTGCTACCGAATATGATTATAATTCATTGGGAGGTTCGGTTGGTATTATAAAATTATTTAATAAAAAGAATACTGAAATTTCGTTTGGTGTGGATGTGTTTTTTGATAAATGGTTGCCACAATATCCTGCAGAAATAAATCATTATAGGGATGCTGAAGGTGATTTGGAAAGTGGCTTTTTTAAGGAAACTGATATTTTGGATAAAAATGGAAATCCTATTGATAAAACGGGCACAATAGTTTGGCAACCTAATACTGATGGTATTGATGAGGATAGTAGAAATACATTTGCTCTATCAATGAGTTTGTCACAAATACTAGGTAGAAGAACGCAGGTGGCAGTGTTTTTTGACCCCACTTTGCAAAAAGGTTGGTTAGCAAATCCTATGCAGCGGGTTTATTTCTCTGATGTGGATAATTACTATATCGGGAACCCATCTAGTGTTTATTATTATGACCATCCTAGCAATACCGATGTGTTTCAGCTTGCCGACGATATTGAACGTTTGCCAGCTACAAGGCTTAAATTTCCTATTGCAGTACGCATGAGCCATTATATTAATGAGTTTATGATACTGAAATTATATTACCGCTATTATTTTGATGATTGGGGAGTTAAGTCCAATACTATAAATGTAGAATTGCCAATTAAAGTTGGCGATAATTTCACTTTATATCCCAATTATAGATTCTATAATCAGTCGGCAGCAAAGTATTTTAATGCTTATGATGAGGCCTTATCTTCTTCAGAATTTTATACTTCAGATTATGATCTGGCGAAATTTATTAGCAATCAATATGGACTAGGAATTAAATATACAGATAGGCTAACTAAGCTTCATTTGTGGAAGGTAGCCTTTAAAAGTATAAGCCTAAATTATAATTATTATAGGCGTAATATAGCTTTCGATGCTCATATTGTTAGCCTAAATATTAAGTTTATTATCAATTAGTGTATAAATAGTTCAAAGTGCCATAGCAACACCTTGAACTATATATTTTATTGATTAATCTAACCATTTATCAAACTCCTCAGTACTCCAATCTTTACTTTTGCAATAGACTTTTTTCTGGTCGGCTTGCACTTTGCCTAGCATAAAATATTTGGCCTTGGGATTAGCAAAATATAGTCCCGAAACACTAGCTGCAGGATTCATAGCTCGGCTAGATGTAAGTTCTACTCCAGTTTTATTAGTCGCGCCCAAAAGCTTAAATAAAATATCTTTCTCGCTATGGTCGGGGCAAGCAGGGAAGCCAATTGCTGGACGAATACCTCTATATTTTTCTTTTATCAAGTCTTGGTTGTTCAAATTCTCGTCCGAAGCATAGGCCCATATCTCTTTTCGTACTTTCTGATGTAATAGTTCGGCAAAGGCCTCTGCCAAACGATCCGAAAGTGTTTTAAGCATTATGGCAGAATAATCATCGCTATTATTTTCAAACTTATTAATATGTTTCTCTATACCAACTCCTGTAGTTGCCACAAAGCCACCAATATAATCGCCTTTGCCACTATGTTTTGGGGCAATATAATCTGATAAACTTAGATTGTTGCCCGAATCAGTTTTTGCCTGCTGCTGACGTAGAAAATGATAGCTATCCAGTAGCTCTGTTCTGCTTTCGTTAGTATAAACTTCTACATTTTCATTTACAGCATTGGCCGGAAAAATGCCTATTACGGCATTAGCTTTTACCATTTTATTGGAAATAATTTCGGCCAACATTTTTTTGCCATCTTCATATAGTTTACTAGCCTCTTCACCTTTTGTAGGATGCGAAAGTATAGCAGGAAAGCGTCCTTTAAGTCCCCAATTTAGGAAAAAGAATGTCCAATCTAAATAATTCGATATTTCGGAAATAGGGTAGTCAATAAATTCTTTTATTCCCGTAAAATTTGGCTTTGGAATATCTTCCGTTTGCCAATCAATATTAAATGCATTCTCACGAGCCTTGTCCAATGATATATATTCAATATTCTTTTCATAATGCTCTTTTCGTAATGCTTCTTGTTCAAGTTTCAGCTGCTCAAAATACGCCTCGTAATTATTTTTCAATTGGTTTACTAATTTTACGCTTTCCGAAGCATCCTTAATATATACCACTGGGAAATCATATTTTGGGGCAATTTTCACTGCCGTATGAATTTTAGACGTTGTAGCGCCACTAATCAATAATGGAATAGTAAAGCCTTGCTTTTGTATCTGATTGGCAATATTTACCATCTCTTTTAGCGAAGGCGTTATCAATCCGCTCAGGCCAATATAATCAGCATTTATTTCTTTGGCTTTGGCAATTATACGCTCGGTTTCTACCATCACTCCCAAATCCACAATTTCGTAATTATTGCACGAAAGTACCACCGAAGCAATGTTTTTGCCAATATCGTGCACATCACCTTTTACAGTTGCCATTACAATAGTTCCATTATTTGTGCTTGTGCCAACCTGCTTTTCGGCTTCTACATAAGGCATAAGAATTGCCACTGCTTTTTTCATCACACGAGCAGTCTTTACTACTTGAGGCAAAAACATTTTTCCTTCACCAAATAATTCGCCCACAATATTCATCCCGTCCATTAGCGGACCTTCAATAATATCTAGTGAGAAATTATATTTGCCTCTTGCCTCTGTTAAATCGGGCTCTAAATATTCAGTAACACCTCTCTTAAGGCTATAAATTAGGCGTTCTTCCAAATCACCATTGCGCCATTCCTGTACTTTCTCTTCTTGCTTGCCATCAGATTGCACATTTTCTGCAAAAACGATTAGCTCGTCAGCAGCTTTATCATCTTTATTGAATATTACACGCTCACACAAATCCTTAAGCTCAGGCTGTATATCGTCATAAACTTGTAGCATTCCTGCATTTACAATTCCCATATCAAGGCCAGCTTTTACAGCATAGTATAAAAATACAGAATGCATAGCCTCTCTAACGGTATTATTGCCTCTAAATGAGAATGATAAGTTGCTAATGCCGCCAGAAGTTTTTGCTTTTGGTAGATTATTTTTTATCCATTCCACCGATTTAATAAAATCAATAGCATAGTTATTATGCTCTGACATTCCTGTGGCAATAGTCAGTATATTTACATCGAAAATAATATCCGCAGGATTAAATTTCACTTCATCTACAAGGATATTATAAGCAAGTTCTGCAATACGTATTTTATCTTCGTATGTAACGGCTTGTCCTTTTTCGTCAAAAGCCATAATTACCACCGCAGCACCATAATTCTTAATTTTGGTAGCATGCTCAACGAATGCTTTTTTGCCTTCTTTTAGCGAAATAGAGTTTACAATTGCCTTACCTTGAATACATTTTAGCCCAGCTTCAATTACTCTAAAATCGGAGCTGTCAATCATAATAGGTACCTTGGCAATATCGGGTTCCGAAGCCAAAAGGTTTAAGAAAACAAACATTTCTTTCTCTGCATCGAGCATGGCATCGTCCAAATTTATGTCTATAATTTGTGCGCCATTTTCCACCTGCTGACGTGCAATAGAAAGTGCTTCTTCATATTTTTTTTCACGAATAAGTCGCGCAAATTTTCTTGAACCAGCAACATTTGTACGTTCGCCAATATTTATAAAATTATTAGCATCATTAATTTTCAGAATCTCTAAACCAGAAAGAACGGTCTCTTTTTCTATTTGTGGAGCCGTGCGCGCATTATGCCTCGCTGCAATCTCAACAAATTTCTTAATATGCTCAGGCGAAGTTCCGCAGCAACCACCAATTATATTTACCGATTCGTCAGAAACAATATGCTCCATTTTCTCAGCCATTACTAATGGTGTTTCATCATATTCGCCAAATTCATTTGGTAAACCAGCATTTGGATAAGCCGAAATATTGAAGTTAGATTTTTCCGATAATTCTTTCAAATATGGCTGCATTTGCTCTGCTCCCAAGGCACAGTTGAAACCTATACTCAGCAAGTCCACATGCGAAAGTGAAGACAGAAAAGCTTCAGCAGTTTGTCCGCTAAGTGTTCGTCCGGAGTTGTCGGTGATAGTTCCAGAAACCATTACTGGCACTTTTTTAGCAAGTTTTATCATGGCATCATTTGCGGCCAATAAAGCAGCTTTGGCATTTAGAGTGTCGAATACAGTTTCTATCAAAAGTACATCCACACCGCCTTCTATTAGAGCTACAATTTGCTCGTAGTATGACTTATGAAAATCGTCGTAAGATTTTGCTCTAAATCCAGGGTTATTTACATCTGGCGACATGGATGCCGAGCGGTTTGTTGGGCCAATAGAACCCGCTACAAAACGAGGTCTGTCAGGGTTTTCTTCCGTAAATTCATCAGCAATTTTACGAGCAATCTGTGCTGATTGATAGTTGAGGTCGTAAACAGAAGATTCGAGGCTATAATCCTCCATAGAAATGGAGTTGGAAGAGAAAGTGTTGGTTTCAATAATGTCGGCACCAGCTTCCAAATATTTTTTGTGAATCTCGCGAATAATATGTGGTTGTGTAATGGATAATATATCGTTATTCCCTATTTGGTCAATTTTTGTATCTTTAAATCGCTCACCTCTAAAATCGTCTTCCGATAAGTCGTAATCCTGTATCATTGTGCCCATTGCACCATCCAATACAAGTATTCTGGTTTTAAGTATATCTTTTATGTTCATATTTATTCAAATTAGTAAATGTGCAAATGTGTAAATGTACAAAAACGTGAAATTGTAAATTATTGCTTCTTTTTTGATGTTGAAATAATTTTGCCAATTACTCTTTTTAGCTCAATTATTTTTGGAATTAAATAATCTGTATCAGGACAGTTTTCAGAATATTTGCAAAGTAATAACCAATATTCTGTTTCATCAATTTCCTTTGATGCTATTTTTAATTTATGAATAAAATCAGCTTTACTCTCAGCCTGTTGACTCTCCCGAATGTTTGCTCCTATAGAAGTGCCTGATCGTAAAATCTGTTTGCCAATAACGTATTTTCTTTGTTTATCTAATTCTTCTGATAGTTTTATTATCTCTAAAGCAAAGCTAAAAGATAAGTCAACTATTGCATTACCTGTATTTATCATAATTTTATTGATTAAAGAATCGTTAATTTACTAATTTCCACATTATTAAATTTCCACATTTAGTTAAAAAACTGCCTTCGCAATTTTATATACATTATCGGGTTTTCCCATTGTGTAATAGTGAATTACAGGTACATTGTTCTTAATTAAGTCTTTGCTTTGTGCAATAGCCCATTCTATTCCTAGCTGTCTAACGTGACTATTATCTTTGCACTTAATAAGCTCTTTTACCAATGCTTCGGGTAGGTCAATATTGAAAGTTTTTGGTAGCGAATTCAAATGATTTTGAACAGAAATAGGTTTGATTCCTGGAATGATTGGTACAGTTATTCCTTCTTTACGGCAGGCATTCACAAAATTATAATATTTCTGATTGTCGAAAAACATTTGAGTAACAATAAACTCTGCGCCAGCTTCAACCTTCTTTTTAAGAAAGTGGAGGTCGCTTAAATCATTTGGCGATTCAATATGCTTTTCGGGATATCCTGCCACACCAATTGTGAAATCTGTAGGAGATGAATTCTCCAACTCTTCGTCCAAATATATTCCATTATTTAAATCAGAAACCTGATTTATCAAACCTAAAGCATTATGATGTCCGTTTTTTTCTGGGACAAATCGGTTTGTAGAATGCTCAGGGTCTCCACGTAGTAGCAGTATATTCTCTATACCAAGAAAGCTTAAATCAATAAGTGCATTCTCGGTTTCTTCTTTGCTAAAACCGCCACAAATAAGATGTGGTACTACATTAATATCTCTATATTTATATTTTATTGCTGCAGCAATAGCCACAGTGCCAGGTCTTTTACGGATAGTCTTTTTCTCCAGTAGCCCATCGGTTCTCTTTTTATAAACCACTTCCTCGCGGTGGTATGTAATATTTATATACGGAGGCTTAAACTCCATTAGTGGGTCAATGGTGTCGTAAATTTCTTTTATACTGCGACCTTTTAGTGGTGGTAGCAATTCGAAACTAAATAGTGATTTCTTATTCTGCTTTAATGTTTCTGGTATTTTCATCTACTAGGATTTTAATTATACGGGATATTATTTGCTTATTATGCTTTCATTAATTGTTATTAACCGAATGGCTGATAACTTTAAAGCATTCGCATATAGCAATAATCGACGTTTGTAATAAAAGTTGGAATAGGTTCCTTCGCTATTGATAATTTTGGTAATAATTTCATTTTATAAATATTAAAATTATAAGTCCCGTTTGTTTTAGCGGGCAGGTATTGGCACCTTACCATACTTGGCGGTTGCCGGACTGTCATTGAGCCTGTTCTCTCAAGTCCTCTTTATAACCAAATATTTTTCTTGCGAAAGAATATCTGAATTTGAAGCTGCAAAGATAGTAATTAAAATAAAGGATGGTGAAATAAAAAAACTCATAAATAACAATTATCTGAATAATGTTGTTCATTTTTGGTGTTTATTTGTATTATTAC
>NIUZ01000032.1 GCA_002254285.1 Bacteroidetes bacterium 4572_112
GTGACAAAGTCCGTAGGACTTGCCTATTATCGTATAACATAGAAAACTCCTAACGGAGTTACAGATATGTTGCTAACCTTTTTTTTACAAATAGGGAAGCCCTAACGTGCTTGGTTTGTATATCCTAAAAAGACTGATTTTAATTATCGAAGCCTTCTCTTTGAGCGAAAGCCTCGATATTTGGACAGGTAGCCTAACCCAATTAATAAATACTCTGATTTACTTTAATAAGCAAACTACTGCGATTTACACCTTTGATATAACAAATTAATTGAGCACAAAATTATATTATTTTAATCACAATTCTTATATTATCTATACTCAACTATTTAGAAAAAATCGCTGTTCAAGTAGCAAGCTGAAAAAGTAAACTAAAACAAGGATACTCATCACAGTTGCGGGAATAGCAGAGTCTCCACCAAACAATTCCATGGCAGTAACCACAGCAAAACCGGAGCTTTTAATGGAATAAAGCAGTCGTGTAGAAACTATATAATTAGCATTTTGTTTGGATTTCAGTACGAACTTCAACATTAACGAAACAACAAACATAGCAATGAAAAGTACTACGATTATTTTTAATAAAACATCAAAATCAGAAAAGAAGACGTGATTATTTACACCAATTGAAGCATATATAATTAAGCTAAATCCTATATCGATAATACTACCACGAGTTTTCTCTACTATTGGTAGTATACTCTTAATTCTCAATATTCTAGATGCTAAGAAAGGCAATACAATTAGCAATAGCATTACTTTAAGCAATTCCACGGGATTTACACCCTCATTACCTGCAAAAGCTTCAATAATAAGCGGTGCAAGAAAAATAGATGCCATAAAAGCTGAGAATGTTCCAATAATGGCCTTATTAAGGTCACCATTAAGCTTTACTGTAAAAGGAATAATAGCTACACCAGGCGGAGTAGCAGCAATAATTACAAAACCTATAAAAATTGGCGAACCATAATCAAAAAACAATAATGCTGAAGCAAGTACTATTATACCAAATACAATATGATTTAGTAATACTCCCATGAGCATAGGCTTAACTACAGACCGTAAGGGGAAAAGCGACTTTGCTGATAAACCCGACAGGGAAAATAGCATCACCAAAGCTAATAACCAAAAAGTATATGGAGCTAAAATAAGCGAATATTGAGGTAGAAATAGTCCTAGCACAATTGCCATTACTAAGAGCATATTTCTATTTAAAATAAGGTTTTTAATCATTTTGCAAAAGTAGATTAAAATTGTTTATTTGTTTATTTGTTTAATAGTACTATTATTTTATAGCGTAATGATGTAATTACAAATATTCCATAAAACAAAAACGCCATTTCGAATAATCTTCGAAATGGCGCTTAATATATCAATTAAGAAAAAGTTTTATTTCTTTTTCTTTGATTTTTTAGATTCTAAACGAGCAGCATCTTCTTTCTTCATTGTTTCATAAGTTACAGGACTTGCAACAAATACTGAAGAGAAAGTACCAACTATAACTCCCACAAGAAGAGCAAAAGCAAAACCTCTAATTACTTCTCCACCGAAGATGAAGATTGTAAGTAATACTACGATTGTAGTACCAGAAGTATTTACTGTACGAGAAAGGGTGCTGTTAAGTGCAGCATTCATATTCTCTTTTATAGTACGTTTTGGGAATAGGTGAGTCATCTCACGAATACGGTCAAAGATAATTACTGAGTCATTGATAGAATAACCAATGATAGTAAGAATAGCCGCAATAAATGCTTGATCAACCTCCATATCGAAAGGAAGAATTCCTGAGAATATAGAATAGATTGAAACTACAATTAATGTATCGTGAACAAGAGCTGTAAGACCACCAAGTCCATATTGCCACTTACGGAAACGTAATGCAATGTAGAAGAAGATAGCGATAAGTGCGAAGAATAAAGCACCATAAGCTTCCCAAACAAGGTCATCAGAAATTGTTGGATCAACTTTTTGTGAGCTCATTAAACCTCTACCCTTGAATTCGTCAGAAGATGAGAACTCATCATAAGTGATATCTGTTTTATATAAAGCTTTAACACCTTCAAATATAGCAAAATCAACTATAGAATCTGTTTTAAGATCTTTTGACTCAATCATATACTTAGTAGTGATTTTCACCTGAGAAACAGGACCGAAAGTCTTAACCTCAGGACGTAATTCCTTACCATTAGCATCAATAAACTTAGTTTTTAAGCTATTAGCAACTTCAACACTATTTACAGCTTGGTCGAAACGAACAACATAAGTACGACCTCCAGAGAAATCAACACCATAGTTAAGTCCTTTAAAACCTAAACTTAAAATACCAATCAATATCACTGAACCAGATAGAATATAAGCTTTCTTACGGAAACCAATAAAATCGAAGTTAGCATTTGCTAGGAAGTTAGCAGTAATTTTGCTAGAGAAAGAAATAGTCTTATTCTTATCTAATAACCAAGCAAAAGTTAAGCGTGAGATAAATATTGCTGAGAATAATGAAGTAATGATACCGATAATAAGAGTAGTTGCAAAACCTTGTACTGGACCTGATCCAAATACAAATAATACAATACCTGTTATTAAAGTAGTAACGTTACCATCAATAATTGCTGAATAAGCATTTTTATAACCATCGCTAATTGCAAGACGAATGCCTTTACCAGCTCTAATCTCTTCCTTAATACGTTCAAATATAATTACGTTAGCATCCACTGCCATACCAAGTGTAAGTACGATACCGGCAATACCAGGTAAAGTAAGTACTGCTTGAAGTGAAGCAAGAACCCCGAATAAGAAGAACATATTTGCTATAAGTGCAAGGTCGGCAATTAAACCAGCTTTGCTATAGAAGAATATCATATAAAGTAATACCAAAACAAAAGCTCCGATAAATGACCATAAACCATGAGTTACAGCTTCTTTACCTAGTGAAGGACCAACTATAGCCTCTTCAATAATGTGAGCAGGAACTGGAAGTTTACCACTCTTAAGAACGTTTGCAAGGTCACTAGCCTCCTCAATAGTGAAGTTTCCTGTAATTTGTGAACGACCACCAGCAATCTCTGATTGAACTGTAGGTGCAGAATACACATAATTATCAAGAACAATAGCAATTGATTTCTTAAGGTTATCGTGAGTAAGGTTTTTCCAAATGTGAGCTCCTTCAGAGTTCATTTGCATATTTACCTCCACAACACCTGTTTGTGAGTAATCGTGACGAGCATCAGTAATAACTTCACCATCCAAAGGAGGTTCGCCATCACGAGATTTTACTTGAATAATGAAAAGCTCAAGAGCATTGATTTGCATTCCTGTGCTTGTTTTCATATATTTTGGAGGTTTTACACCCCAATATAATTTCATATCACGAGGGAAAAGACCTTTTACCTGAGCAAGCTTAAGCATGGTATTTACACGAGCAGTATCGCGTACCATAGCAGTACCCATAACAGCACCATTTCCAGGATACCATTTTCCATCAGCACCTTGGCTGAAGTTAGGACGTAAATACTTAAATAAGCTTATTGCATTTTCGTCAGCAACTTTAGTCTCGTCAGCTTCAGCATCAAGATTCAATTCTGAATCATCACCTAATGCCAATTCCTCAGAATCAGTATTTTCTTCGGTACTAACAGCAGCCTGTTCAGCATTTGTATTAGTCTCTACTTGATTTTCAACTTTCTCCTCAGTGCCTTTAGAAACAGCATAGTACTTTTCAGTAATAGCATTAGCTTCTGTTAAAGCATTAAAGATTTTTGGATTATTAAAGTTATAAGTTTCCCAGAACTCCAAACGAGCAGTTGACTGAAGAATCTTACGAACACGACGAGGGTCTTTTACACCAGGAAGTTCCACAAGGATACGTCCATTTTGCATCTTTTGGATACGAGGTTGAGCAACACCAAATTGGTCAATACGCTTGCTTAAAATATCAAAAGTATTACCAATAGCAGCTTCTGCCTGATCCGTAAGAACTTTCAACACTTCTGCATCAGTAGAGTTAGGGGCAACTAAGTCCTTAAGCTCAACAGTAGCGAAGATAGAAGCCAAGTTGACACCTGGATTGTCTTGCTGCCATGCTTTGTAGAAAAGTGTGATGAAATCGTCTTGCGAATTTTGTTGTGCTTTTAAAGCATCTGAAATTGCTGTTGTAAAATGTGGGTCTTTTTTGTTGCTGCCAGCCATAGCTACCACAACATCTTGTACCGAAACCTCAAGGGTAACATTCATTCCCCCTTTTAGGTCTAGACCTAGGTTAATCTCTCTTTCTTTACACTCTTTATAAGTATATCCAAAGAACCCGAAGCTATAAACCTCTTCGTTGGCCATTGAATCTAAATAATAATTTTCTGAAGCTTTCTTCAGTGAGTCAATAAAGTAATTCTCTGATCTGCCTGTACGGTCAGCAATAGCTTTTGCTTCGTTAAAAACAGCTTGACTGTTGGAATACTCAACGGCCCTTTTCTGTTCTCTTGAAGTAAAATAGCTAAATGATAACTGATACAAAGATACCAGAGCAAACAAGATTGCTAAAAGTCTAATAGCGCCTTTATTTTGCATAGGATAAAATTTAATTTACTATAAAATATTGTACTTAAAAATAAAGGCGCAAAGTTAGAATAACCTATCCAATAATACAAGGTGATTTTTAAAAGAAAAAAGAGGCTGCAACCTATTGTATTTAAAGTAATAACAAAGAAAATAAGCAGCTTAACAATAAATACGTTCCTTAAATAGTGTTAATATTTCGGCGTATTATCAGTCATTTTTTAATATAACGAAACACTTTTTTTATTCTCCCAATTATATGAATATCAACATAGATAAACAATCCTACTAAACATAAAAAGGCGGTGTAAAAAACACACCACCTTTAACAACAAACTATCTAGAATTTTGGATATAGTAAAACACGAGTTAATAATTATCGCATTTTCAATTTATTAATAGTGTGCCTTCATATTAAACAAAAGCTCCTATACTATATTTTATCATCACTTGTTTCACTCTTACATCAACTGCTTAATCAATACACCAATGGATGAAATGAAAATTAACGACATGGCAAGTCGTTAATTGTTGATTTAACCTATCTTAAGATAGGCTAAAAATATTTTTATTTCAATAAACCTTTATTTAGTTCCAAAAAAATGTACATTTGCCATTAACAAAAATCAACGTAATTCATTAACTGGATTACTAATAACAAAATTTAATACTTTTATATTATGTATTTTACAAAAAGCATTACCCTTATTATCAGCATATTAATAAGCTTTAGCTCTTTTGCTCAATTGGGGGAAATAAAATTCAAAAAAACCACTCACGACTTCGGAAAGATTAAAGAAGAGATAAAACACGCCACTTATGAGTTTGTATTTACAAATACAGGTAAGGGTGATTTAAAGATACTTAAGGTACGTACTAGCTGTGGTTGCACTGCTTCAGAATATACTAAATCGCCTATTGCACCTGGTAAAAAAGGCATTATTAAGGTTACTTATTCTACAATAAACCGACCTGCTGCTTTTCGTAAATCAATTACGGTTACAATTAATAATCCCGACAAACCTCATACTGTCTTATTTATAAAAGGATTTGTTATTCCACGTGAGAAAAATAATTCTGACAAATTCCCTACTGCAGTAGGGAATTTAAGATTTACATCTAATCACCTTGCTTTTAACGAAATGAAAAACACTGAGATTAGAACCGATAGTTTAAGAATATTTAATACTTGGGGACACCCTATGGACATAAGCTTTGAACAAGTACCTCGACACCTTACAGTTAGATGTACTACAGATAAGTTAAAGCAAAACGAAACTGCTTACATTATTGTTACCTATGATGGTAGTAAGAAAAATGAATATGGCCTTGTTTACGATAGAATTGCTATTCGTACTAACGATGCTACTCAACCAATGAAAATATTAAATATTAGCGCTAGACTATCGCAAGACTTTTCTAAATTGAGCAAAAAAGATTTATATAGAGCTCCTAAGATTGTATTCTTAAATACAACATTCGATTTTGATACTGTAAGAGCAGGAACTGTTGTCACTTACGGATTTAATTTTTCAAACGAAGGTAAAAGAGACCTTGAAATTCTAAGTGTAAAAACTAGCTGTGGTTGTACTACAACTAAGCTTGATGTAAAAACTTATAGAAGAGGTAAAAGCGGAACTATAACAGCGGTATTTAATACTAGAGGGAGAAAAGGCCGTCAGCATAAAACAATTACTATTATTACTAATGACCCTAAGAATCCTCAAATTGTATTGACGATAAAAGGGGTGCTTAAATAAATTAAGAATTAGGAATTAGGAATTAGGCCTCGATAGAAATCGAGAGGAAAGAGGACAATAAAAAAAGGGAGAAAGAAAGAGTGTTTGCACTTCTTCTTTCTCCCTTTTCTAATTAGGTGCTTATTTTACTTCAACTAGGTGGATATCATAAATAAGGGTAGCTTTTTGTCCAACTTTATTTTCATCGCCAATCAATCCATAAGCTAAATACGAGGGCACTATTAATTTTGCTTTAGCACCAAGTTTCATAAGCTTTACAGCTTCATTAAGTCCACTGGGTTCTTCATTTTTATCAACTTTAAACTCCTTGCGTCCTAGCTTTTCGCTATCGTATAACATATTACCTTTTATGTCAATCATAGAATATTCAATACTGATAATTGATCCTGCAACTGGAGTTTTACCAATGCCTTTCTTATATATTTTATAACGCAATCCCGATTCAGATTTATTAAAACCCTGCCATGCTCTACGGCGCATAAAATCATCAATCTGTGTATTCTCTACATCTATATACTTCTTATTAACTTTTACTAAAGATTCCTTAAGTACTGTTTTATCAATTGTAACGGCCTTTTTCTTGGGCTCATCGCAAGAAGAAATAACAAATGCAAAAATCAATAGCACAAATATGTATTTAAGATTAATCATTATATATCAAATTCGGATATTAGTTTCTCTAGTTTTGCTTGAGTGTCTTTTAGGCTCAAGAATGATTTACCTCCAGCAGCATTATGATGTCCACCACCTTCAAAATTATTGCGAGCAAATTCATTCACATTAAAGTCTTTTTTGGAGCGAAACGACATCTTTATTTTATCATCTTTCTCTGTAAGTAATGCTGCAAAGCAAATCCCTTTTATGGACAGAGCATAATTTACAATTCCTTCTGTTAAGCCTTCCTTATCACCAAACTGATTGAGTTCTTCTGCACTAAAAGCAATATAAGCAGCTTTTTTATCTGCAAAAACATGTAGATTGTCATTTATTCCTAAACCCAATATTCTTAGTCTGTCAATACTATTATTATTAAAAACTATATCGTGAGTTTCTTTCACCTTCACACCATAGCGAATAAGCTTGGCTGCGGTTTCAAAAGTCTCAGGCTGATCGCAGCTATAAGCAAACGAGCCTGTATCAGTCATTAAGCCAACAAATATATTTGTGGCAATCTCTTTATTTATATATTTCTTAAAATTTGAATTATACAGAATATCGAAAAGCAACTCACTAGTGGATGATTTCTCTGGGAAGGAGAACATCAAATCAAAATAATCTTCATCAGGAAATAAGTGATGATCAATAAGAACTTTAGTAGCAGTACTCTCCTTCATTACCTTTTCTACATTTGCAGTACGATGAGGAGCATTAAAGTCCATTGCAAAAAGCAAATCTGCTTCCAACACTGCTTCATGCACTGCCTTACCTTGCATATCATGAACTAATATTGAATCTACCGAAGGCATCCAACTAAGAAAATCTGGAGCCACATTTGGACATACAACTTTTACTTTTTTATTCATTTGCAAAAGCACATTCTGCAATGCCAATGCCGAGCCAATAGTATCAGCATCGGGACTAGTATGCGTACAGAGTGTAATTTTTTCAGCCTTTGCAATCATCTGCTCAAGCTCCAATATTTTGTTTTTATCTAAAGTCATTCTTGGAATGTTTATTTGGTTATTTGGTTGAAAAGGGTTGAAAAGGGTTGAAATGGTTGAAAGATTGAAAAGGGTTGAAAAAGTTTAATTAGTTTAAAGGTTGAATAGTCTGAAATAGTAGAAGAGATTGAATGATTAAACAATCTACAATTTGCACATTCTCACATTAACTAATTTCCACATTGTCATCCTTAGCCTACCGAAGGACCATTATATAATTACATCATTAATAATTAAACATTAACAATTAACCATTAGTAAGGTCTCTAACAATCTCTTTAAGTGGTCTAACTTTATGAATATGCTCAATGGAAGGCCCAGCAACAAAATAGGTTTTATATGAGGCTCCAAAGGCTGATTTTTTAATCTTATTCATTCCTTGTACAGCAATTACCATTTTCAATATTTTGCGGAATTTCTTATGCTTTATCATCATACGCATCAAGAAATTAGGTTCTGTACCAATTTCTTGCACATAAGGAGTATTTATTACCGTAAGCGGTGAACCCGATAGGTTTGAAGTACGTACAACATCTTTAGCTTTATAATCGATAAGAGCTTGCTTATAGTCTTTTGAAACACCACATTCCTCAGCTGCAATAAAAACAGTACCAACACTTACGCCATCAGCTCCAGCTTCTATCATTTCATCAATTTGAGCTTTAGTTGCTACTCCACCAGCAGATATTATTGGGATATCAAACTCAGCCTTAAGCTGCTTTATCAAATCCTTAATCTTAATATTTCCTGCATGACCTCCAGCCTCTGCTCCTACTCCAATAATAGCATCAGCTCCAAGCTCTACAACTTTTTGAGCATAACTAACATTGGTAACATCGCAAAAAACCTTTATTCCCTTTGGCTGAGCTTTTTCTATAACCTCTCTTGGACTACCCAATGAAGTAATAATAAATCCTACCTCTTTTTCAATACAAGTCTTTAACTGCTCTGGGTATTTAGGATTAGATTTATTCACTATCAGGTTCACACCAAATGGTTTATCAGTAGCACTTCGAATTTCGTCAATTGCTGCTCTAAAATCCTCATCAGTACGATGGTTTAATGCAGGAAAAGCCGCAGCTATTCCGCTATCAAGCGCTTCGATTATCATTTTTGGATTAGACACCAAAAACATAGGCGCCATAATTATAGGAAATTCAATATTTAACAGGTCTGTAAGCTTAGTTTTACTCATTATATTCAATATTTTTTGAAGTATTATACGATTCATGCAAATATAAGAAATTATGCGACAAAAAAATGCAAGATATTAAGTTCTTATGAAATCAATATCTTGCATTTAAATAAAAAATTTCGTACGACTTATTCCATTCATATTCGAAAGCTCCAGGAATCACAGTTTTACTAATACTATTTCCATCATTATCAAAAAACACAGCATCATAAGGATCAGATAAGCCAGTAACCATATAGTTTACAACCTTAGTATCTTCATTCTTAGTACACGAAACAAAAGCAATAGATACAATTGCTAACAATATTATAAATTTTCTCATAGTAAACATATTAAAAATTAAGAATTAGATTCATGAATAAAACTCTGCCTGGCTCATAAATACGAGTATCTGTTCCAAGTATCCGTCTATTTAAATGCTCATAATAAGCTTTATCAAGGATATTATTTACACCACCAACAACAGTCAAATTCTGATTGTATTTAAATTTCAAACTTGCGTCAATAAGTATAAAGTCAGGAGTTGTTAGCTCTTCCATAGAAACAGAAATACGATCTTGTGCTGCCGAATATCTAACATTTACAGCAGGTATTAATTTACCTTTCATACAGTTATATGAGAAATTTGCGTTTGCATTAAAAGGTGGAATTTCTCCTATTGGATCATTCTGTATTTTATAAATATCCGTAAGCTTATGGTTTTCATCAAATACTAGAGCCTCTACCTCGTCCATAGTACCACGTGTATAAGCAGCCGTTAGCGACATTCTGAATTTATATCTTAGCGGTGTTGCATACGATAGTTCAAAACCATAAAGGCTAGCATTACCCAGGTTATCAAATTTCTTTACACCCAACACTCCTTGGGTAAGTGGCTTTTGCACTGCAGGTGGCACATATGTTCCACCAATAAAATTCTGCACATACGAATAGAAAGCTGTAAGCTCTAATCCACCATACTTTTCATTATTATATTTATATACAATATCAATTTCGTTATTGGCTTCTGCTTCTAAAAGTGGATTTCCTATATATTCATAATTATCGAAGCCAACAGGAAGCGTTATAATAAAACGCTCAAGCATATCAGGGCTACGAACACCACGACCTACAGATAAACCTAATGACATATTTTCGCCAATTTTTCGTGATAAACCAAAGCTAATACTAAAATTCACCAAACTAGAATGCGTACTATCTGCTGGCGTTCCAATAATATCAACTTTGTTTCCATTTATTAAAGATATGGAATCTGAATACGAGTTATTGAAATCAATTCGTGAGGAAACTACTGCTTCCCAAAGATCATAATTATGGCGATATTCAGCAAACATTCCATAATTGGTGATTACTGCGCTATTCCATAATTTTTCATTCTTCACTGGTACTTTATTCTTCATTGGGAATTGTCCGATCATGGTTTTCACTCGATCACCATCCTTATCAATCCTATACATATCAGTACCAACAAACAGGTGGGAGTTATCGCTAGTATTTAGTCCAACTTCTGCTCTATAGCCAAATCTATTTGCAATAATGTTAGAAACAGCAATTACAGTATCTGCAAATCCTCTTTCTTTATTATCCATAGTATGGTCCACATTTGAAAAATACACTTTGGCGTTTATTGTTTCAATAAAATCAGATATATTTTTTGCCGAATAATCCACAGAATAAAATTTTGTAGCATCTAGGCGCTCATCCATTGGCAAGGAAGGAAAGCTTACATTTTTTGCATATAAATCAGAAAATGAAAACATAATTGTTTGATTTTCGGTAGGAGCAAAACCAAGTTTGGCGGTATAACCATATTTGGTAAACGACGAGCGAATTTTATTTCCATCGCCATCGGTATAACTTCCGTATTGAGCATTATTTCCAGAAAGAGAGAAGAACACTTTTTTACCTCCACCATATACGGTAATATGCTGTCGTTGCCCATTCCAATTACTTTCGTAGCCAACATTAGCCTTAACATGTAGTTGAAACTCATCAAAAGGACGAGGAGAAGACGTGAGCAGGTTTACAACTCCACCCATATTCTCACCAAAGCGAAGAGCAAATGGCCCTTTAAGCACTTCTATAGCTTCTATATCACTTGCCTCAACGTGGGTAGTAGTTGGATCCATTCTATTAGGACATCCACCTTCTATTTTCTGACCATTATCGAGCTGTATATTCAATTGAGAGAATTTAAAACCACGTATTACAGGGTCCAAATTAGCACCACCTTTACGCACGGCGCTAATATTTGGTACCTCACGCAAGAAATCTGCAATATCTCTAATGGGCTTTTGCTCTAGGTCAGCTTCCTTTAGCACTATTTTAGAATAAGAATAAGTCTCTATTTTATCATCACGAATATCAACAGCTAATAATTCCTTAATATCGATCTCCATTGGAAAGTTAATCTCCAAATTTTCTCCAGCTTTAATACTAAAGTCTTTATTTATGGTTTCATAACCAAGGAACTTAACCTTAATGGTATAATTACCAGGCTTTATGTCTGAGATACTATATTCCCCTTTCCCATTTGAGGTAGTACCTTTATTAGATAAAATAACTATTTCTGCTCCAGAAATTATAGCAGAAGTATTTGCATCGTGAATTACACCATATATTTTTGATGTATTTTGAGCAAATAGAACAAACGGAAATAACAAAATTGTTAAAAAAAATAGCCTTTTTTGCATTATCAATCAATTTTTAAAGAATTAGTACGTGACGTTAGTATTTACTAACACAGCTATACAAAGATAGGTGTTTTTCTGAATAAGATAAAAAATTACGCAAAAAAAAAGCTAGCAAAATGCTAGCTTTTTTTTAAGTATCTTTTAATATTAGTAATTACCTATTGGGCTACCAACACGAGTCATTGCACAACGGAAACCAATGAAAGAAGTAGATTGGTGCTCATCTAAGAAACGACGAGTTCCTGGGCTTAACCAATAAGCTCCATCTTTCCACGATCCACCTTTATATACTCTAGCTTTATCATTAATCATTGATGTTTTACCATAGTCATACATCTTACCACTACCATCACTTGATTTATCTTGCCAATTATTCCAATCATTATCTTGATTATAATTAGAAGCATAGTCACCATCAAGGTAATTCTTATTATTTGATTTTCTATAATTTCTACGAGAAAGGTTTTCCTCCATAGTTACTTCACGTTGGCGTAATTCACCTGGCTCAGCAATAATAAAATCAGAAATTCCTTTAGCAATTTCAGCAGCAATATATATAGTAGAAGAAGGATTACCATAAAGGTCATTTTGAAGCATATCATCAAAACTAAGAGCAGCATCTTCATACTTACGCTCTTCTTGTAATTTTATAACTTTTTCAAGACCGCTATTAAGTTTCTCCTTCATTTTCTCTTCATCATCATTTAGGCCAGTAGAAAGGTTAGCATAAAAACCATTAGGGTTATTTAACCACTCCATAATACCTTTATAATCATAAATAGTATTATAAAGTTTATCAGCAATAGCACCAGTATTATCTCTTACATAAGTTTTATAAACGTTACCACGGAATGAGTTATGAGCTTCCATATCTTCGAAAGACAAAGGACGATAAACATCCATTACCCACTCAGCAACATTACCTGCCATATTATATAAACCATAGTCATTTGGCCAATAAGCATAAACAGGAGCTGTAATATTTGCTGCATCATTTAAGTTACCAGCAACACCCATATAATCACCTCGTCCACGACGGAAGTTAGCAACCATATCACCATAGTTATCAGTAGCATCAGTACGTGTAATATGACCATTCCAAGGATAAATACGACGTTCAACTACTCTCTCATACATTGTATTACCAATTAAACCTAGAGCAGCATATTCCCACTCAGCTTCAGTTGGTAGACGATACTTAGGAAGTAAAAAACCATCTTCCATACGTACTCTTCGTACACCACCACCATTAGGCGAAATATCTATTAATTGCTTGTCGCTTTCTTCTCCAATACCAGCAATAGAAGCTACCATATAGGCATCTGTATTAAAATGATTGTCAGAAGTAGGACTTTCTTGATGATTCAAGATTCCCATTGTAACAAGAATATATTCGTTTACACGATCACTTCTCCATGAGCAGTAATCACGAGCTTGAAGCCAATTAACACCAACTACAGGATAATCTCTATAAGCAGGGTGACGTAAATAATAATCTACATAAGGCTCATTATAAGACATCTTAGCTCTCCATACTAATGAATCTGGAAGAGCTTTTTGAATGATACGAGGATTCTCGTCATTATAAACTCTCTTTAACCAATGCATATATTCTAAATAATCGATATTACGCACTTCGGTCATATCCATATAGAAAGAAGGAACTGTTGTACGACGAGGCTGATTGCTCCAATCATACATAACATCTTGCTCAGTACGTCCCATAACAAAGGTACCACCTTCAATAAGAACTAAACCTGGTCCTGTTTCTTGCTCCTCGTAAGGAATAACTTCAAAACCACCATTATCAGGGTCATTATAAGCCCATCCAGTAGTTGCTGATTGCTCATTCGATGAACAAGAAATCATCATTAGCATTACCGCTAATACTCCAAAAAATGATATACTTTTTCTCTTTATCATAATCTATTTTATTTATTTCAACTTATATATAACTAAAAAGAAGGGCAATTTATTTCATGCATACGTTTCTTTTTTATTGGGCAATTGAAATCCAAAGCAAAAGAAAATTCATGTGCACCTCCCGAAGGACTTGCCAATTCTGAAATTGTTATATCGTAACTGTAACCAAATTTAAACTTATCATACTCAAAACCAGCTTGCAAGATAACTGCATCACTAGCCCAACCATCTTTTGCAACAAAATGTCGGTACCATAAACCAAAAATTAATGGAGCCTTTTTAAAATAAGCGCCATAATTATATTGATGGAAAGGTCCTTGATGCATATATACAAAGTTAGGCGAAATTATTGGATCGCCTGGTTTTAATCTTTTTCCTCCATTCAATGGAATCATATATCCTGCATGTGCAGTAATCTTCATTGGTAAATAACTTTCACCTTCGAATGCTACATCAACAGGCACCATATGATGAACTGCTACTCCCCCAAAAAATCTTTTGTTATAAACTAATAACCCACTTGAGAAATCAACATCCATTATATTATATTCTCCAGAACCATCACTAGGTCCTTTTTCGGCTGTAATATTTGAAAATCCCCATTTTGAATCTATTTGATCGCCAAAAGTTAATTTAGACCAATCTAAATGCTTTTGAAAGAAGCTTGCCTGTATTCCTGCTTTTAAAAACCATTCGCGAGATAATCTAATGCGAACAGAATAAATTAAAGATACAGTTTGCTCGGTTAAAACACCCTGTCCAGATCTGTCAGAAGTTACCATTACGCCCAATCCACCAGCCAATGCATTAAAATGCATATCGAAACTTGCGTTATAGGTTACGTATGATCCAGGGATAGATGGCCACTGATTGCGATAATTCGTCACAACTCTTGGGCAAACCTTTGACCCTGTGAAGGCCGGATTTAGGTATAATGGATTGGCATAAAACTGCGAAAAATGAGCATCTTGCGCCCTGATTCCCAGTGAAATAAACAATACCGTTACCAGTAATAATAACTGTGTGTGCGTGTGTTTTAACATACTTTAATATTTGGGATGACAATAATACTAAAATTTTTAACATTAATTAAACAAAATTTTAGCTTAAATTCATCATCAACATCGAACTTATACCTAAATGCCTGTAATAAGTTACATAACGTCTGAAAAATAAATTTATTCTTTTTAACAATTTGTTATTGTAGAATATTAATGGTCTTGTTGTTTGGTAATTAACAGTAAGCGAATGATATTCATGTTTAACAATTGCTATTATTTTTCACCAAAATATAAATTGAAATTATGGACACTTTCGGGTGCTAATAAATTAGAGAATAATATATATTACAATCAAAATTATATTCTATAATTTACTTAAACTAAATCTGTTAAAAATATTTTATTGTCAAACAATAAAATATATAAAAAATAGTTAGTTTATTATATTTAGAGTTTAAAAACAATGAATTACATTTGCATAATATAAAACTAGTATATGCTTAAAAATAGATATTATATAATTTCGCTAATTGCTTTATTCCTGATAAGTAGTACCACAGTATTTTCACAAGAAACTTTATCCAACAATGTAGTATTAAATTGGAATAATAACGCAAAGTCAAAATCAATTCCTGCCTTTGACTTCTCGGTTGAAAGCGAAATAAACCCTGGCTTATCGGCATACCATTACAGCATTGCTTTGGATAATAACGAAAGTATTGATGTTAATATTTCTAACATTATTACATCAGAAATTAATACTAATAACGAAGGACTAGCGAAGTTCAATAAACTTACTAATGATTTTGAATACACCATAAACTACCTTTACAACCGAGGTGAAAAAACTGCTGATATTAAGATTGAAGCCTATAGAGAAAACGAAAATAGTTCAATAGAGAAGCTTATCTCTTTTACAATAAATACCATTATTTCCAAAACTGATGATACAGGCTCTATAAACCAACGAACTTATGCTACTAACTCTGTATTAGCAAGTGGTGACTGGTATAAGTTACGTATTCCTAAAAGTGGAATTTATAAAGTTAGTGGTAGCGATATGCAATCAATGGGCTTTTCAATATCAGGACTAGACATAAACCATATTCACCTACATGGTAATGGTGGCGGAATGTTGCCTGAAGCTAATAGTATAGCACGTTTCGACGATATTGAAGAGAATGCAATTAAAGTAATCGACCAAAATTCTAATGGTATATTTGATGCTGACGACTATTTTATTTTTTACGGAAAAGGCCCTACAACTTGGAAGTACTATAAATCAAGGAATCGCTTCCTTCATAAAACAAATATTTATGATGATTATGCTTACTATTTTGTGACAATAAACAATCAGCAAGGAAAGCGCATTACTCTTGATACAAATACTTATAATAATCCAAACATTTCAGTAAATAGTTTCACTGACTATGCTTTACACGAAAATGATTCATTAAACCTAATCAAATCAGGAAAACAATGGTTTGGTGAGCATTACAGCATTGTAAACTCTCATAATTTTAATTTTAATTTTCCAAATATTGTTACTACAGCCAATGTTTTATTAAAGACAAGTTCTGCCGCTAGAAGCACTATTAATAGTACAATGTACTTTAATGCAAACGGAAAAGAAAGAACTATTATATACGCAGCTACAAGTTCACATTACCTTGCTGAATATGCTACTCCTGTTACCGATACTTTTAGCTTACAAAGTTCAACCTCACAAATAAATATCAATAGTGTGTATAGCAAACCTAGCTCAAGTTCGCAAGCATGGCTAGACTATATTGCAGTTAATGCACGCCGACACCTTATCATGTATGGTGGACAAATGAAGTTTTGTGACCCTAATTCTGTAGCCACAGGGAATACTGCCGAATATACTCTTCAAAATGCTAATGTAAATAGCGAAATTTGGGATATTACCACTGCTACAGAACCTATGTTAATGAATAGCAGCTACAGTAATAACACTCTAACATTTGTTTCTAGTACCGATAGTTTAAAACAGTTTATTGCACATCATGGAGGATATTTAATCCCCACAAAAATTGGTAGCGTAAGCAATCAAAATTTACACAGCTTAAGCGATATTGACTATATAATTATTTACGATTCACAGTTTGAATCATTGGCCGAAAGACTTGCTGAGTTTCATAGAACAACAAATAACTTGAGCGTATACAAAACCACATTATCACCTATCTATAACGAGTTTGCTAGTGGGTCAAAGGACAATGCTGCAATTCGTGATTTCATGAAAATGCTTTATGATAAAGCTGCTGGTGATGTATCAAAAATGCCAAAATATCTTCTATTTTTTGGAGATGCCTCTTATGATTATAAAAATAGAATTGTAAATAATACTAACCTTATTCCTACTTATGAATCTAATTACTCATTATCACCAACAGGTTCATACTGTACCGATGATTTCTTTGGATTATTGGATGATGGTGAGGGTAGTAATTCCAATGGAGATTTGGATGTAGGAATTGGAAGGTTCCCTGTTACAAATTACAGTCAAGCTCTTGCAATTGTGGATAAAATAATAAATTATAAATCCATAGGAACAAAGAACATCAACTCATGCGGTATTGGTAATAATAGCGCAAGTAATATGGCCGATTGGAGAAATAAAGTTTGCTTTATTGGCGATGATGAAGATGGAGGTTTACATACCTCGCAGGCTGATTATTTGGCAAATTACACTACAAACACCTACCCTGTTTATAATGTTGATAAAATATTTTTTGATGCATACCCTCAGATTATCACTCCTGGCGGACAGCGTTATCCTGAAGTAAAACGTGCAATTAATCAAACAGTTGATAAAGGCACATTAATAATGAATTATACTGGCCATGGTGGAGAACTAGGCTGGGCTCATGAGTCGGTATTAGAAATTAGCGATATAAACTCTTGGACAAACTCATCTAACCTTCCACTATTTATTACCGCAACATGCGAATTTAGCCGCTACGACGACCCCGAAAGAATATCAGCCGGAGAGTATGTTTTATTAAACAGTAAAGGCGGAGGAATTGCTCTATTAACTACTTCAAGGGTAGCCTGGTCGAGCTCAAATTTTGCATTAAATAAAGTTATCTTTAAAAATATTTTCGAGAAAACCAATGGCGAATATCCAACTTTAGGAGACATAGTACGCTTGGCTAAGATTGGTGCAGGCTCAATATATCAGAACAAAAACTTTTTGCTATTAGGAGACCCTGCTATGCGACTTACTTACCCTAGTGACGAGGTGGTTACAATAAATGTTACTGATACTAAAACTGGTAATGCCATTGACACTATAAGTGCTTTACAAAAAATAACCATTCATGGCGAAGTGCATAGAGCAGGCGTGGTAAACAATAACTTTAATGGAAAAGTAGACATCACAATATTTGACAAAACAAAAACATATTCTACTTTAGGAAACGACCCTAATAGTCCTATTTATGATTTTAAACTTCAGAAAAGTATAATTTATAAAGGAAAAGCCGAGGCTAAAAATGGTGTGTTTGATTTCGATTTTGTTGTTCCAAAAGATATTGCATATAATTTTGGACTAGGAAAGATTTCCTACTACGCTTCCAATGACACTATTGATGCCAATGGCTATTCTGACACACTTATTGTAGGCGGATCGTATGATCTTGCTGATAGTGACGATGAGGGTCCTTATATCGAGCTTTTTATGAATAATAGATCTTTTAGGGATTATGGCATCACAGACGAAAATCCTAAACTACTTGCCTATGTTTTTGACGAACATGGAATTAATACCATTGGTAACGGAATTGGGCACGATTTAACGGCCATAATTGATGGACAAAGTAATAGACCTATTGTACTTAACGAGTTTTACGAAGCCAATATTGGTGATTATACAACCGGAATAATTAATTACCCATTTTATAAACTAGAAAATGGAGAGCATAGTCTTGATGTAAAAGTTTGGGATGTTTATAATAATTCAGCAACAGCATCAATCAACTTTATTGTAGCTAATAACTCGGAAATGGCAATGGATAATTTATTCAATCAGCCAAATCCCTTTACCGACAAAACCTCAATTGTGTTTGAGCATAATCAAGGCTGCGAAATATTGGATGTAGAGGTTCTTATTTTCAATAACATAGGAGCTTTGGTACGCAAAATTGAAACCCAAGTAAGCTCTTCAGGCTATAGAATTGGTGGTGACGAAATTGTATGGGATGGCACAAGTAGTAATGGTGCTGCACTCGCACAAGGCGTTTATGTTTACCAACTTCGATATCAAGTACGAAATGCAGATGGCTCTACATCTTATAAAGAATTGAGTAACAAAATGGTATTGCTTAAATAATTGTCAATTATTAATTATTAATGGTTAATTAATTTAGCATTTTAATAATTTACCACTTTAACAATTTACTAATTTAACATTTTAGCATTTTAGCATTTAACAATTTAGCATTTAATAATTTGACAATTTAACCACTTTGACATTCAATAAACAATACTACCGTTTTTGTTTTTATGGGTTTCTGAAGAATCTACGGTTTTTTGATGCATTCTTTATTCTGCTGCTTATTGATAAAGGTATTTCATATACCGATATTGGGATTATGTATGCTAGTAGAGAAATCATCATCAATATTCTTGAAATTCCTTCGGGAATAATTGCTGATACCTTTGGCAGAAAAAGAGCTCTGGTTGCTTCATTTATCTTTTACATTTTTGCTTTTATATTCTTTTATTATTCAAATCAGTTTTGGTATTTACTATTGGGTTTTAGTTTCTTTGGCATTGGTGATGCTTTTCGCTCAGGAACTCATAAAGCGATGATTATGGATTACCTTAAAGCTAAGGATTGGAGCAATCAAAAGGTAAATTACTACGGACATACTCGTGCCTGCTCTCAAAAAGGCTCTGCAATTTCTGCCATGTTTGCCGGACTAATAGTTTTCTTTGGTCATAGCAATATTATTTTTCTTATTTCGATTGGCCCTTACCTTCTTAATATTATAAATATAGCATTATACCCTGCTTATTTAAACAAATCGAGCAAGGCACATAATTATGATTATATGGCAACAATAAAATCATTCTTTGCAACCATCAAAAACCCTAAGTTGCTTACTTTATTAAATACCTCCGCCACACATTCGGCATTTATAAAAGCCATTAAAGATTATATTCAAATTGTGATTATACATATTGCAATAGCATTACCCATATTCGTGCATTTTGATGATAATAAGCGCAATGCGATAATGATTGGGGTAATTTATACAATCATATTTCTATTAAGCTCATATGCTTCAAAAAAAGCATCTACCCTATTGTCATTATCAAAGGGAGCAAATATTCCTAATATTACTTTAATAATAGGTTTATCATTTGGCTTGGCAAGCGGAATATTTATTTATTTCGAGCAATGGTATATTGCCATAATATTTTTCGTGGGTATATACTTAATTGAAAGCCTTCGAAAACCGATTCTTACCGCCTATATTGCAGATAACA
>NIUZ01000181.1 GCA_002254285.1 Bacteroidetes bacterium 4572_112
AAAAGGATGCTTCTTTGGTATCCGAAGCAAGCAATATAAAGACATACAGAACGAAAACTTTTGAGCTTTATAGCCTTTACACTTCTCTTAAAAAGAATAAAGAGATACCTTATGGAGGTTTTAGTAATGAGCAAGAGCCAAACTTTGTACAAAAAGCAGCAAGGTTTGTAAGAGGTAACTTCTTTATTCCTGACCCTCGCAAAGGATGGAATAAATACGCCATAGCAAAAGCTAAAGAACTTATTGAAGAGCATAATATTGAGGTAATTATTACTACGAGCCCTCCCCACTCTACTCAGTTGATTGGATTAAGTTTAAAAAAGCAGTTCCCAAATATAAAATGGATTGCTGACCTTCGTGACCCTTGGACCGATATTCATTTTTATGATAAATTTTACCCAACAAAATTAGCACGAAGTATTGATAGTAAGTTTGAAAGACAGGTGGTAGAGAACTCAGATATAACTATTTCTGTGAGCAAAGGCATACAGCGAACTATGCAAAATAGATACCCAAATTCAGAAATTAAAGTACTGACTAATGGATATGATCATACTGATTTTGGTGATGATTTATTTAATAATAAAGTTAAAAACAGAGAGCTAATATATACAGGAACTCTTACAGCAGACTATCCTTTACAAGAAATTATAGATCTTTCAAAGAGCAATACTGATTTAAAATTTAGATTTATTGGCAACCATCCAAGAGAATTTAGAGAACTAGTGGAAAAAGATGGGCTTGCAGATAGGTTTACATTCCAAAAATTCATTCCTCATAGTGAGATTACTGCTGAGATGATAAATGCAGGTATACTTTTAGTACTTGTTCCTAAAGTTCTACATAACGAAGGATTACCTTCTGGAAAAATATATGAATATATTGGAGCAAAATCTCCAATATTAGCAATTGGTCCAGAAAATAGTGACATAGAAGCTATACTTACTGAAACCAACTCTGGTATATATTTTAGTTATGATAACGTTAAAAATATCTCAAAATTAGATATTGAGAACCTTTATAAAATTCAAACCAATAATAAATCAGAAGAATATTCTAGGCGAAATATCACTAAAAAACTAGTAGATTTGATAAATTAGAACTCTATTTATATAGCTTTACTTTTCTTTATTCCATAAATGAATCACACAATATCATCATAAAGCCATATACAACTAATTAACACGCAGTTATACACAAATATCCTATTTCAGACTTTAAATTAAGTAGGTAAATTGCAACCAATAGTTGCAATTTACCTACTTAATTTAGAATTTATCTATGTAATTTGAAACTATAACTTGCAATATACATAGTTATTTTATATCTTTGTGGCTGACATAAAGAATATTGAGTAATGATAACAAGGCTACTTAAAGCGGAAATAGTAAAATACGTTGGACGAATTCCAGTGATTGCAATTATTGGCGCTCGCCAAGTTGGTAAAACCACGCTCGTAAAAACATTAATACAGAAAGGTAAAGAAACCATATTTCTTGATTTAGAAAAAAGTTCTGACAGATTAGTAATTGCTGAAACAGAAAATTTCTTAAATCTTAATAAAGAAAAAACTATTTGTATTGATGAAATACAAATGATGCCAAGCTTATTTTCTGAATTGAGAAACTTTGTTGACAATAATAAAGATACACAAATTATAGTATTAGGCTCATCATCTCCAGATTTATTAAGAAACACCTCGGAGAGTTTAGCAGGACGAATTTATTATTTTGAGCTCTCTCCTTTTCTATGGAAAGAAGTAAAAACAATAACTAATATTCAAAACTACATATTGGTGGGTGGTCTTCCATTAAGTATGTTAGCAAAAACTACTGACGAGTCATTTATGTGGCTCGAAAACTTTATCCGAACTTTTTTGGAAAGAGACCTCCGTAATTTTGGTTTTAATATTGCTCCTGATACATTGCGTAGGCTATGGAAAATGCTCGCTCATAATAATGGGCAGGTATTGAATTCATCGCAATTAGGCAATGCAATGGGGCTTAGTCATACTACAATAAACAAGTATATAGATATTCTTGCCAATACATTTATGTTAAGAATATTACAGCCATATCACACTAATTTAAAAAAGCGACTAATCAAAAGCCCAAAAGTATATTTTAGAGATACTGGCATACTTAATTCTTTATTGAATATAAATACATTTGATGAACTATTTTCGCACCCAGTGTATGGTACAGCTTGGGAGATAATTGTAATAGAAAATATTATAAATAAGTACAAAGGATGGGATTTCTTCTTTTATAGAACAGCAAGTGGAAACGAAATTGATTTAGTATTAACCAAAGCGAAAAGAGTAATTGCAATAGAGATAAAAGCATCGACTACTCCTAAGCTAGGCCGAGGATTTTGGCAAGCTTTGGACGATATACAAGCCACAGAAGCTTATGTTATAGCGCAGGTAAATATTAATTATCCCATGAAAAACAATGTGATGGTTTATAGCCTAAATGATTTTTTAGAGAAAGAAATATAGTCTGTGTGCCACACTTATTGTATGAACTTTGCTCCAACACCCAATGTATATAAATAAGGAATTGCTGGCAGAAAATTTATGGTATAAGCAGTATGACTATTAGCTGGTAAATACGAGTATTCAATTTGCCCACCATGCCATACAAATTTAGTTTCCCAAATACCATTTTTTGACACTTTAAGATAATTGGCATCATGCATATAATTTGGTTCTGTATTCCAGTTTTTTCTATAGTACCAACAATATAGTTATTGAACCTATATGATAAGAAGAAGGTGAGTGATGAAAATGCAACAAACCTACCTTTTTTATCTAATTTCCACTTATAGAGCTCCGTGTTTTCATACTTTTCTTTCTTAGGATGATAGCCAATTCCAGACAATGAAATACCAATGGAAACCTGTGCTTTTAAAGTAAATAAAAAAGCCGTTACAATAAATGATATAAAAAATAGCCTAAGCATAGCTTCTATTATCTTCTAAATTCAGCACAAACTAAGGACGTAGCAATAGCAACATTTAGAGATTCCATCATAGAGTTACCATAGGCAGGTATTTTAATTCGGTGAGTAAGCACTTTTTGTACTTCAGGAGTTATACCATTTCCTTCGTTACCAACTACAATTACACCATCATCAGATAAGTCTGTTTCGTACATATTATCACCATCGAGCAATGTGCCATATACAGGAGTCGTATCCGGAAGTTTAGTTATCCATGAAGGTAAATCTGTATATTCTATATTTACACGAGTTAGCGCACCCATGGTAGCCTGCACTACTTTGGGGTTTAGTGCATCAGCGGTTTCATTGGAGCAAATAATTTTCTTAATACCAAACCAATCAGCAATGCGAATAATTGTACCTAAGTTACCTGGATCCTGAATAGTATCAAGAGCTAGAATTAAATCACCTTCATCAAAAACAATATTCTTATCCTCAGGAAATTCAACCACTGCCAATACTTGATTAGGAGTTTTAAGTAGGCTAATTGAATGCAGTTCTTTTAGTGATACTTCATTAATATTATCAAACACATCAGCATTATTATCTATCCATTCTTCAATGGCATATATAGTTTTAATACTATAATTGCTTTTTATGAATTCATCAACAATTTTCACACCTTCGGCAAGAAACAGTTGTTCCTTACGCCTATATTTACTTTGGTGTAAACTCTTTAAAAATTTGACTTGATTTTTGCTAATCATGATTTCTGTATATATTACCAACCAAAACTACAAAAAAAATCTCACTATAATTAAATAGTGAGATTTTTATTTCGTTTAGAATATTATATGTTATTCAGCAACTACTTCAACAGTAATTGTAGCTTTCACATCGCGGTGTAGATTTACTATAACAGTAAACTCTCCAACCTCTTTGATCTTATCGCTATTAACAACAATTTTCTTTCTATCTAATTCGATATTAGCTTGTGCTTTAAGAGCATCAGCTATTTGCATAGCATTTACCGAACCAAATATTTGTCCGCTAGTACCAACTTTAGCACCTATTGTAAGCTTAACAGCTTCTATAGAAGTAGCTAATGTTTGAGCTTCTGTACGGATTTTTTCTTCTTTATGCGCCTTTTGTTTCAATACCTCAGCAAGAATTTTCTCATTTTGAGATGTAGCTTGAATAGCAATTCCTTGTGGGATTAGGTAGTTACGAGCATAACCGTCTTTTACAACGATAGTGTCATTGATAAATCCTAATTTGGCGATATCTTGTTTTAATATAACTTTCATATGTTTTATCCTCCTATTTTAAAAGATCACCTACGTAAGGCATTAATGCAATGTGACGAGCTCTTTTCACAGCTTGAGCCACTTTCTTTTGATATTTTAATGATGTACCTGTTAAACGACGAGGAAGAATTTTTCCTTGCTCGTTAACAAATCTCATAAGGAAATCAGCATCCTTATAATCGATATACTTAATACCTAGTTTCTTGAAACGACAGTATTTTTTCTTCTTAGTATCTACTGCTATTGGAGTAAGATATCTTATTTCTGAACTTGTTGCCATGTTTTAATTACAGTTTAAAGATTAATTTTTAGCTTCAGCAGCCGCTTTATATCTATTAATACGTCTTTCAGAGTAAGCAACAGCATGCTTGTCTAATTTAACGGTAAGGAAACGAAGAATTTTCTCGTCACGTTTGAAAGCAACTTCGTATTCTTGAATTTCTTTTCCTTCTATTTCGAACTCTAATAGGTTATAGAATCCTGTAGTTTTTTTGCGAATGTTGTAGGCTAATTTTTTTAAACCCCAATTCTCTTCATTCACGATTTTACCACCAGCTTTAGTGATTAAATCATGATACTTCTTTACCGCTTCCTTTACCTGATCTTCAGATAAAACGGGAGTTAAGATGAAAACGGTTTCATAACGATTTAACATAATTCTCGTTGTTTAATATTGATTAATAAAAAATGGTGACCCTAGGTTTATTACATAAATGTATTTCCACCTCGAATTACCGATAATTTTCGGACTGCAAAAGTAATTAAAATTATTTTATCATAGACATAATTATTACAAATAAAATAGCCCTTGAATTACAATAGCTTTCACCATAAAATTCAAGGGCTATATTCGTATATTATAGGTACTTACTTAGTAATAAAGTCGCGCTGGGATTTAAGTAAGTTTACTATCTGAAGCAATACATTTTGATACTCATGCACAATAGTAAAGTACAGTAGTGACGCTTTAGTTGAAGCCTCCCCTTTCTTAATACGTTTTACTTGTCGTTTAGATATATCCTTAATAAAGTCAGCACCTTTTTGTTGGTCTGCTAATATAGCATTCACCTCATCAAAGTTATTCTCATTAATAGCTTCTATAACCCTATCAATAAGCAATCTCATACGAGAATTAAGTTCATTAAGGTCGTTCTTTTGATCATCAGTCATTTTCTTATGATTATTAAGAATATGCTCATAAGCAGGCTGAGAAATATATGATAATGAGTGAGCCATCTCTCTTAAATAGTCAAGTACTTGCACATAATACAAGCCTGAATCCTCAGTTTCCATTCTGAGCTTACTAATTGTGCTATGCATACTTTTCTTAAGAGCTTTTGCTTCTTTATTGATTTCAAGAACCCTTTCATTAGCTTTTTTCAAACTACGTCTGTCATCATTATTAAGAGCAGCTAGCACATTAGACATTTCTGACTTAATATGACCTAAACTATCAACAACCGCATCATTCATAGATTTCACAACTCCAACTTCCTCAATATTTGCTCTTTTCAAATCACTTTTCTCATTACTTTCAATATTTTTCTTTTGAAGAATTTGAGTTTTATAAAGAACAAAAATAGCTACAGCAACCATTAGTGCTACTCCAAAAATACCTAAATAATGTAGGATACTTGCCACAACGAATGCTGCGGTAAAGGCTATTATTGCTGTGAAGAACCAACCCAGAATTACACTAAGAACTCCTGTAATGCGGAAAACTGCAGACTCACGACCCCAAGCTTTATCAGCTAATGAAGTACCCATAGCTACCATAAATGTAACATAAGTAGTAGACAGCGGTAATTTTTGAGATGTAGCCATTGAGATAAGAATACTAGCCATCACAAGGTTTACTGATGCACGTACCATATCAAAAGCAGGAGCATCGGCCCCCATAGCTTCAAGTTTTACACGAGACTCTGTTTGATCAAACTGACGAGCTAATGCATTTCGCACTATTGTAGGAACAAATTTGGACATT
>NIUZ01000033.1 GCA_002254285.1 Bacteroidetes bacterium 4572_112
GCACCTCGTGAATTATTGACTAATATGGGAGCTATTATTAAGGAAATGCCTCGCAATAAAGATAATGCACTTTGCTGTGGAGCTGGTGGTGGACAAATGTTTAAAGAAGCCGAAAAAGGTGATAAAGAAATATTTGTGGAACGTACAGAAGAAGCTTTGGCAACAAATTCAGATATTATTTGTACTGCATGCCCATTCTGTATGACAATGCTTACTGATGGCGTTAAGTATCAAGATAAGCAAGATGAAGTACAGAACCTTGACCTGGCAGAGATTGTTGCTATGGATTTGGGATTGTAAATTGTTATCCCGATTGCTATCGGGAGTTAAAATACTAAATTATTAAAGTGTATCTCGGGCATCTTGCCCGATGATTATACATAATTAAACTACGAGCAAGATGCTCGTCTTATACCAAATTAATACCAAATTGGTATTACATAAAAGCCAAATTAGAGAAAATCTGATTTGGCTTTTTTTTATATAATTCCTATTGCTTTGGCAATTATGATTCCGAATATTAAATATTTTAAAGAGCTTTATTGAACACTGTATCTAGGCCAAAACTGAACAATGATAAATATAAAAAAAACTACGAGCAAGATGCCAGTGCTACAGGAAAACTAAATTGTATAATACATTAAGGTATTTTACATAATTAAATATATTATTACCACATTAGCAGCATATTAAACCAGAATAATAATCACCTAATCATAAACAAAATCATTTTTTACATGGGTATTATGTGATAAT
This sequence comes from Bacteroidetes bacterium 4572_112, assembly GCA_002254285.1. GTDB lineage: Bacteria > Bacteroidota > Bacteroidia > Bacteroidales > UBA1556 > UBA6267. The sequence goes on from NIUZ01000033.1 coordinate 757, forward strand.
CTTCACACTTTTCCTATGTAAAACGTGATAACCTTCACACTTTTCCTATATAATATGAGAATTTTTTATTACTTTTGTGGTGAAATAAAAATTATTGTCATGAATATAGAAAGAGATTTATATAAGGAATTAGTAAAGTGGAAGTCGAAGAAGAACAGAAAGCCTCTTTTATTACAAGGTGCTAGGCAGGTTGGCAAAACATGGTTAATTAAGAATTTTGGAAGAAACGAGTTCAAGCATGTTGCCTATTTCAATTTTGAAGAACAAATAGAATTAAAACAGTTTTTTGAGATAACGAAGCAGCCAAGCAGAATTATTGAAAACCTATCAATAGTATATGGCAGTACTATTAATCCAAAAGATACATTAATAATATTTGATGAGATACAAGAATGTAATGATGCAATTAATTCGCTAAAATATTTTAATGAGAATGCTCCTGAATATTCAATAATAAGTTCAGGCTCGCTCTTGGGAGTTAGTTTATCTAGTGGCAAATCATTTCCTGTGGGTCAAGTAGATTTCCTAACACTTTACCCAGTTTCTTTCAAGGAATTTCTAGCTCAAGCAGAGCCAAAGTTATATAAGTACATTAATAGCATTAGTGAGATTAGTCCAATACCAAATATTTTCTTTAATCAATTAATAGAAAAGCTACGAATATACTTCATTACTGGAGGAATGCCCGAAGCCGTAAAAACAATACTAAAGGACAATGACATAAATATATTACAGCAAGTACAAGCTGATATTATTAAGGCATACAAATTAGATTTTTCTAAACATATTAGAAGTTCTGATATTCCAAAATTAGATTATGTATGGTCCTCTATACCATCACAATTGGCAAAAGAAAATAAAAAATTCTTATATAGAACCATAAGAAGTGGTGCCAGAGCAAGAGAATACGAGAACGCTTTATTGTGGTTAAAGCATGCTGGATTAATACATATTGTAAACAAAATCAGCAAGCCAAGCATTCCAATTTCTTCTTATACTGATGTATCAGCTTTCAAAGTATATTTATTAGATGTAGGACTATTACGTCAAATGTCGAATCTATATCCCGAAATAATTAAGAGTGGAAATAATCTATTTAGTGAATTTAAAGGAGCTTTTGCAGAGAATTTCATACTTCAAAGTTTAATCTCTAAATTTGGCAACGAACAACATTATTGGTCGTCCAATAATATGGCTGAATTAGATTTTATACTTCAATATAAGAATACAATAATCCCTATTGAAGTAAAAGCTGAAACAAATATCAAATCAAAGAGTCTTATTTCGTATTCGAATAAGTATAATCCGAATATTAAAATACGTTATTCTTTGAGAAACCTTAGTTTTGATAATGGCCTATTGAATATTCCATTATTCATGGTAGATTATACTGAAGACCTGCTCTCTAGTATCAAATAATTATGCATCTCTGGCATCTTGCCATTGATTTTTCATCATAGACTAAGGGCAAGATGCCCAGATTACAGAAAAAGCCGATATATCACAAGATATATCGGCTTTCCATTTTCGACTAAACTATTCTCTTACAACTCATCAAAAGCTGCACTAATTTTAGAGGCAAGATCTATAAATTCACTTTGCTCAAGCTTAAGCTTAGGCTGTTTAAAATCCATGTCATAGATAGTATTGATAGGAATAACATGAATGTGAGTATGTGGCACTTCAAGTCCAATTACGGTAAATCCAATCTTCTTACAAGGCACAATTTTCTCTACAGCTTTACCTATTTTTTTGGCAAAGTTCCAAAGCTGTGCATGGGTTTCATCATCAAGGTCGATAATATAATCCACCTCCATCTTAGGAATAACAAGAGTATGTCCTTTTGCAAGTGGATTGATATCCATAAAAGCGAAGAACTTATCGTTTTCAGCAATTTTATAAGAAGGAATTTCTCCGTTGATAATTTTAGTGAAAATAGTTGCCATAAAATATTATCTTTCTATTTTAATAACTTCAAAAGTAATAACTCCACTAGGGACTTGTATTTCAGCAGTATCACCTACAGATTTCCCAAGAAGGCCTTTAGCTATTGGCGAATTAATTGAGAGTTTACCAGCTTTTATATCAGCTTCCTTTTCAGGAACAATTGTATATTTCATTTCCTTGCCATTAGCAAGATTTTTTATAGTAACTATCGCAAGCAATAATATTTTCGTAGTGTCTACTCTGCTTTCATCAAATATTCTAGCATTAACAAGTAATGTTTGAAGCTTATTAATCTTAAGTTCTAATAGACCTTGTGCTTCTTTTGCTGCATCGTATTCTGCATTTTCAGATAAGTCTCCCATATCGATAGCTTCACCTATTTGAGCTGAAATCATAGGTTTCTCTACTGAGGTAAGATGTTCAAGTTCATCCTTTAGTTTTTGCAAACCTTCTTCTGAAAAATATTGTATTTCTGACATAATTTTTTATTTTTTTTTAGCTTAATTACTAATCATTATTGATAGGTGAGAAAAGTATTTTTATTCTCACTAATAATAATAAAACAAAAGCTAATGAATGTATATATGGTGTTTTTGGCAATAGAGCTTATTAAGTAATTGCAAAAAACAGAAAATCAAAAAATCAGAAGACCTTACGATCTTCTGATTTTGAGATTGCAAAAATACAAAAAATATTTTTGCTATAGTAACTATTGAATATTTTGAATATTATAAATGTATTCTAATACCTACACTATGTGATCCTGCAAAAGGATTAGATGTTTGGTAAGCATAATCAATGCTAAATCCACCTTCTTCACCTTTTTTGAATGGAGCTCCGATAGAAATTCCACCAGAAAAACCAGTAGAAGCAGTAATACGAGTTGCATCATCCATACAGTCATAGCATTGTTTTGACCAGGAACAAATCCTCTAAAAGAAAGACCATCACCAGTAAACTGCATATTAGGACCAACATTTTTAAGAGAAACACCGAAGTTAATTTGCTCATCCTTACCAGTGATATACTGAATTCCAGCATCAATAGCTACCGAAGAAGCTTTAGTATCTGAAGTAGATTCGCTAATCATCTTAATGTTAACACCTCCATAAATACTATTGGAGAATTTCTTTGCATAAGAAAGATTAATATTACTAGCACTTGGAGAGAAAGTACCAATTCCTCCCTCTGGCTGATCTACAGTAGTAATATCAATTTCGCCATAGGAAATTGTCATTACAGATAGACCTATAACACCACCATTTTCGCCTAATTTTTGAGCAACACCAAATGCTGCTATGTTAGTACCCGAACCTTTAAGCCATGTAGTATTAGAGAATATAATATCTGTTTTGCGTGTACGAGCTAGACCTGCTACATTAAGAAATTGAGACTCAATTCCCATAACATAAGCAGAGTTAGCACGAGCTAAACCATTGCTTCTAGCCCAAGGGTTAATCAATAATTGACTAGCCCCTGCTTCACCAGCACGATCTTTATTTCCAGCATAAGCCTCGCCATACATTAGAGTAAAGACTAAACCTATAATTAATAATTTGTAAATTTTATTCATCTGCATAAATTTTAAATTTCCAAGCTTTGTTTGGAACTGTTGTTTTGAACTCGGCATATAAAAAACTAATCGTTGATGATAGCTTTTTATATGCGTTGTTCGCTATACTATGTTTATGATATAATCTTAATTAAAATGCATTCAAGTCAACTGGACGAAGAACACCAAACCATTTTATTACAGTTTCGCCAATGCCAGGAGCATTTACATGTATGTAATAAACTCCACTAGCAATAGGAATATTAGCTTGATTTTTCAAATCCCAATCGATCCAAGTATCATTAGCATCTTTCTTATAAGTACGTATTAAAGTTCCGCTGCTACCAAATATCTTAATAACACATTGTTGAGGCAAATTAGTAATTCTAACTCTATTATCTAACTGATCCGACTCATAAGCCGAGAATGCATAATATGGATTAGGAACTACTCTTATTAAGTCAAGAACAGAAGTTGCTGTTTCTAAATTACCTGTTACAGCAGCAATATTATTAGTATTGAACTCATAAGCAGGATATCCATTATTATATCCATTAGCAACATTAGAGTTAGCCCAAGCACCACGTTTATAAGGATGATCAACACGTAATTGAACAACTACATCATTATTTAACCATTCCTCAGTAGGAGAAGCCATAGGTATACCTACCCACATAATATCTTTTTGCATTAGAGTAATACCAATAGTATTATTTAATCTACCACGAAGCCATTTTCCAGCATCATATGCAGGAGAGCCATTAGCATTACCACTATTTCTAAATATATACAAAAAGTGTTTTCCTCCCATTAGCGGCTCGCCAAGATTTGTTTGGAATGAAGATGTTGGGTTAAATTGCATATCTGTACCATTTTCACCTACTAACCATGATGATTCGGCATAAGCCACATTAAGTCTTTCGCCAGTTTCAATACTAATTGCATAACCTGGGAACCAACCCATGCTCTTAGCATCTACAAATTCAGCATCTTCAGGGTTTGTATTTCCTGATCCACTTCCTGAAGAGAAGTTTCCATCTTTATCAATAGATTGCTCTTTACGAAGACCCATTTTTCTAGCACCGCCAACAGAACCTGCAATATCGTCATTTGCTTCCAAAACAACACAACGTGTCCATTTTGATTTATCAGATGTAAATACAATATCTACACTTTCAAGATCTGACATCTTTGCCATATGAGGCATAGATACTGGGCCATTATCATACTTTGACACTAAGCGTAAAGGAGCCCATGTTCCACCAAGAATTTTTTCAAATTTCTCATAAGGATCAACCCAAATTGGGTCTGGAGCTGTTAGCTGAGGATCATAATCATTATGGAATGTTTTTGCTTTATCTTCAACAGTTCCTGAACGAATCCAGTTGAAAGCACTAGGTGTTTGATTATCTATATCAGGCAATCCATCATTATCAGGCCATCCTAGCAACCATTTGCTAGAGCTATCTTGATAAATAATGCTACCAGAAATAAATCCATTACTAGTAAGATTTACATCACCAGCTCCTTTATTTTGTTGAATTTGAATACTGAATCCTTCATATAAGAATAATTGCTCATTTCCAACTTCAATAGTATTATCAGATCCTGTATATAATTCACCATTTTTATAAAGTTCCCAAGATGCATCATTTACATCATCATCACCAGGAATAAACTTAAGTTCATAATTTGCAGCAACTACACTTAGTGGGTCTATTACTTTAACATTAATAGGACCATGGTTATTAGTGTATTCTATTTTTACTTTTTGATTATCGTTGAAAATACTTTCGTAGCTTTCAGCTGTCAATTGTAGTTCCATTCCACCATTACCTCTACCATCAAGGCGAGTAATCATTGGCCCGTCGCCATATTTAGAATGTAGATCAGTACCATCATTTTCAGCAGAATTCATATGTGGCATCATAGTATGCACTTTGATAGGGCCTAAAGCAGATTTACGACCTGCTAAATAAGGTTTCTTTTGTCCTTTAAGACCATCAAGAGTTCCAGGATCTTGTGAATATGGAGCATATTGATTATAAGCATATGCAATAGCTACATAATAGTATTTCTTATTATTGATAAGTCTATTATCGCCAGTAGCAAATTCGTCTTCAGTAATTTTAAAAGAGTGAACAATACCTTTATCCGAACCTTCAACCATAAGCTTAGGCACGTTAGCACCAAGTTTATCGTTTTTGTAATAATTAACTAAGGTAGCTACTTCGTCTTTAATATCGCACTGTGCAACCAAACGAGCTTTGTCTGGATTACTAATTTCCGAAATAGAAACATCCTTATCAGCTAATTGGAAGATTTGATATCCTTGAAATCTATACTTAGCTTCTTCTTCAGTATAAAGTGGATTACCAAGAGAATCCTTAAGAGCAGAAATTGTAACATCCTCTTCTTCGTAACGTTCAGTAGAGTTATTTGAACCTTCTATATTTTGAAGGTAAAGAATAATAGTTTTATCAAGCTCTTGAGCTATTAGCTCTGGAGCATCAGGACCATCAAGTACTTTAAAGCAGTTGTCGAATAAAGCCTGTGCTTTATCATCAACTTCGCGAAGAAGCTCAACCGAAGCCCAAGCACCACCGCTAGAAGCGCGAGCCCAAGGAATACCAACAGTAATATAGTTGATAGCACCAGACTCAAGAGTAAACTCACCTGCTGACTGCATAAAACGACGGTCACCAGCTTTATTACCTACATTTGCCTCTGTCCAAGAATCAGAAACACCAGGATTAACTTCTCCTGTACCCCAATTACAAGGATCTGTATCGCCAGGGAACATAAAGTCACACTCAATATTACTTGGCTGACGGTAAGCATTACCACCATAAGTCATCTTACTACCATCTTTCCAAATTCCCTTAAGCATATTATAATACTCAGGAGCTAAATCCGGATCAGTAATAGCAGCAACAGTACCACCATTATTATGATATACAAAACGACGCATACCAAAACGCTCATTATCAATAATAGTATCACCAAAGTTTACACCATTGATACTCTCATCACATATTTGAACAATATTTCCGTTTCCATCATCCTTAAATTTAGGATTATCAATTCCATCAGGATCCATATAAGGTCCTTGGAAAAAGTCAACACCAATAGCTGGTGGTTGTTTTCCGTAATCTTGTGGACGACCACTACCATCTACATCATCACCATTATAACAATATCCAAGTCCACGAGCAACATCACACCCTACATAATCATCTGTAGGGTCACCAAGGTCAGTATCTACCCACTGGCTAAAGTATGTGTCTGTTAATCGGAAAGTAGAACGGTTTATGATTTCATATGTATAGAAAGTCATATTATTAATTTCGTCATTGGTAGAGAAAGCAAAAGCTTGAGCTCTTATTTCTACACCAATGGCTTTTCCTCTAGATTCAGAGTGAATATTTCCATTATCGTTAAAAACCCACCAAAGAGTTTCGTCACCTTTAAGAACAGCATCAGCAAGGATACCACCTTCAGGAGTTTGCTCATAGTAATAGTTACCATCAGCACCTTTAGTTGGCTTACAAAGTTTATTCTCCATATCGTAATATGGATACTCACCTTGCTCCCACTCATAAACTCCGTTAGCATTAAGGTCAACAAATGGAGCTAACCACTCACTTTGTCCTTTAGCAACATCACCATTTGCTGGCCAATCTTTAATAATATCTGGTACAGAATACTCAGGATATGCAGGCTGATTATATTTTAATATAAACTCGTCTACATCCATACGTTTAATCTTAAAATGCTTATCATACTCAGTACAAACTTCTCTACTAATTGAAGCCGTTCCGTCAGTAGTAAGTGGGCCTGGCCAAAAATCGTTACCACTAGCACGGTAACGTTGGAAAGCACCTTTTAATTGACCATTGACATCAGTACCTCCTAGCCAAAGTGAGGCAGAGAACATTGAAGTTTTACGAGATCCTCTAGGAATTTCGTACTTAGGTGTTCCTTGTAAATCCCACCACATGTCACCACCAGTATTAATACGGGCGCGCACATTATTTAATGAAAGCTCATTAGATGTTTTTCCTGGCAAACAACCAGCAGCAGTACGAGCACTTACTGTACTACTCTTGCTACTTTTGCTTTTTCCGCCTTTATACTCTTCAGCATTTGCCGAAAAGTTTATTAAAAGAGCGATAAGAGCTAGAACAAATATATTTGTAATTTTCTTCATAGTTGATATATTAATCTATTTTGTAGTTTAGAAGTTAAATAATACACCCAAACGAATTCTTCGAGGTAAAGCGTAATTATATGGGCTATTTACTCTAACACCGTACATATCACGGAAAGCTTCAGGATCTTCAGCAGCATTAATTGCCGACTGATATTCTGCTGCAGATAAATAACCATCATCATCAGGATTACCAGTATAACGGTAAACACTAACAACGTTTCTTGCATCAAGCAAGTTAAGAATTTGTAAGTATACATTTAGGTAATGAGGAGGTTTACTACTTCCTTCTTTACGCTCAAGGAAGAAATCTCTATCGATACGCATATCGATACGATATTGCCAAGGTAAACGAGATCCATTAATAGAACCTTTAAGTACAGGATTAACACCACCAGCAACATAAGTTGAAGTAACATTACTCTGACGACTATAAGGAGTTCCTGATCCTGCTTGCATAACCATATTCACACCAGTGTTTTCGAAAATACGAATAACTTTTACTTTGTCAGTACCTTTAATACGACGTGTAATAGTTGGTCCATTATATTTTTTACCTCTACCGTAACGGTAATCAGCAGTAATATTAATGGCGTGGTTTCTATCTTGATTTGTTGGGTTAAGTGTACGTAGGTTTGGTTGACCAGAAGTAACCAAGTTAATTCCTGAAGTAGAACTTGAACCAGTAGCATTAGCAAACATTAATGTATAACTAACTTTCAACCAAAGATTTTTTGTTCTTCTAAGGTCATAAGTTACTGTCATACCTTTGGTAGTACCAAAGTCAATATTATTATACGAGATATAAGAAACAGGATAAGCAGATGTATATCTAAATGCTTGAATCTGATCTCTCATTTCACGATAAAAAGCAGAGAATTTCAATGAAGAAGATTCTGTAAGCTTTTGGTGGAATCCTAATTCATAGTCAGTAGTTCTTTCTGGCTTAAGGTTAGGATTATTGATTGCTCTATTTCCTGCCTGATCGATGAAGTAATAATCCATCAAAGGAATTCTGTTACGCTCTGTTGGACGAGAAGTAAGTACATCGTAGTGAGCAAAGAATAAAGCCTCTTCCGAAATAGGGAAAGAGAATGAAATACGAGGAGAAATAGTATTTTGTGGAGCGTAATCCTCAAATGCTGAAGATTTAAGCTCTGTAGCATTAGGATCTCTTAAATAAGGAGCAATTCCTGATGAAGTTTCAATAGTAGTTGGGTCACTAATTTCAGTACCTGAAGCATTGAACCAAGTATTACCATCTCTATAACCTACAATAGCTGTTGGGTTACTCACATCATTTACATAAACAACGTAGTCGTCACCCATACTCTGTGGAATTTCACCAAGGTCATTTACTTCTTTCACTGTTTTAGCTTCAGCTAAAAGGAATGGATCTTTAAGTACTTTTTGGTTGGCATCAAATCTGTCGAAACGAACACCAATACTTAAAATTAAATCGTTAAAAGCAAATTTATCTTGAATATAACCAGCCATATAAATTGGCTCATAAGCTCCAATTGCTCTTGTATGATTACCATTTCCATCAACTTGATTAAAGAAATCATCGAAGCTAGGCTTAGTACTTAATTTTTTGCCATAAGCATCATAACCAAAATAAGTAACATACGGATTACCACTATTTAGTAGTTCGTCAGTACTGAACATATCAATTGAGAATGTGCTTGGATCATAACTATCAAGATCTACCCAGTCAGTACCATCAATTGGTAAACCAAGTTTAGTTCTTAATTGCTTATCAAAATAAGATTGAGTAGCTGCGTCATATAATCTGTCGTAATCTACTTTATTTTGGAATACACCATTATCATCAAAAACCATATGAGGATTTGAAAAATCAAGCTGCTCAATATGTCGGTTAGTAATACCACGCATAAGAGTCCACAATCCACTTGGATTATATCCTACATATTGTTCTTTACGTTGCTCGTATTGAATACCGAATTTAATTGCGTGATTTCCTATATCAGCAGAGCCATTAGCATTAAAACCTATACGAGAAGACTCATAATCTGATTTTGTATTGTAAGGAGTACCTGTATTTGCATATAAACCATATACTGACTTAGGGCTTTGACCATTAAGTAATGCTCCACCACTCTGCACTGTTAGTGCATTACGATAAGCAAAGTTGCCATCATAAAAACCATAATACTGATCAGTATAATTACTTAGGTTAGGATTAATCTCTGAACGATGGAAATCGTAAAGAGTATCACGAAAACCATTCATCACATATACATTATTAAGACCTAATACTGTATCCTCACCAAGTTCGTATGATTTTTCTGAGTAGGTATTAAATTTACCAACATAACCATAATTAAATATGTCATCTTGATGTTTAGGATCGTATCTCTTTGAAGAAGTTTGTGAGTAATCAGCTTGAATGCTATAATATACATTCTTGATTAAAGATTTGCTATCTTTTGCGTCTGGGAAGCGTTGAGTAAATCTACCATAAACTCTCCAATCTTGATTAAGACTCTCTCCATTATTATTTATATTAAATAAAGAATTGTATAAAGACCAGTTTGAAGCCTTACTCCATCTATACGAACCACCAAAAGTAAGTGTTGTATTATCTGTAGTAGCAACATCTATCTTACCCGAGAACATTGCAGACATATTTTCTGCATTAACACGAGTATGATTATGTTCGTAATTATCTTTATTAATATAATTTGCTGATGGAAAAACACCAAAACCTGTTGGAGACTTGTATAAAGGATTCTCGCGAAGGCTTGCAAGCACATCGTCATTTACTTGGTAAGTTCCAATAGATGCAGGATAACCATCTCTATTATATTCAACCTCACCAGAGATAAAGAAACCTAGTAAAGAAGTGTTTTTTGTAGAATCGCCACCCTTAATAAGTGGACCATTCATACTAAAACCTACAAGGTTGTGACCGTAACCATCTAAAAGCTCCGAAGTAACACCTTCAATACCAAATCCGAAAATACGAGAAGGACCTTTAGTAGTAATATTTACAATACCACCTGTAAGGTCACCATACTGAGCTGGAGTACCACCAGTAATAACTGACACCTGCTCAATAGCTGATTTTGGAAGACTTGAGCTACCAATTACACGAACACCATCAACATAAGTAGCAGTACCGCCCGTACGAGCACCACGCATACCACCCATTTTACCATTATCATCAGAGAATACACCTCCAACAGTAACCGCTACAGCTTCCGCTGATCGACCTGGCATTTTAGCAATCTCTTCAGAAGTCATTGTTCCACCTGTTGAGGTTTGATCCTTATCAATTAGAGGAACTTTATATTCTTTCACCACAAAAGCTTCAAGCTGTGTAGCAGAAGATTCTAACTTAATATTCAAGAAACGTGTTTTGTCAGAGTTAACAATAACACCTTTCATCATTAATTTTGCATATCCGACGTATGACACTTTAACATCATAGCTACCTGGAGACAAAGGTTTCACTTTATAATTACCGTCTATATCGGTACTTCCACCATTAACGACTTTACCCCCCTGTTCCACAATAACGTTTGCGAAAGGAATTGGTTGTTTCGTCTCTGAATCAGTCACCTTACCCTGAATTGCTCCCGATTGGGCAATTGCAAAACCTGATATTAACATGACCATTGCTGACAATAGTAATTTTTTAATCATAGAATTTAATTTATGTTTGATATAATCCTAGTGCATTTTAAAGATGCCAAAAATAGATAAAAAAACCTTTCGATTAACTATTCTTAACATCTCATTAGTTGTTTATATATGGTGGATTAAGAACTGCATCGTATAGTACTGCCTGACGTAAGTCAAAATCAGCAAATTCCGCATCTTTTTCCACTTTATTCATATTCGTTCTAAATTGAGTTTCAGTCTCTTCTTCAACTTTATTCTCATTGTCAGACTCTATACTATACAGCTGTTTTTCAGCCGATTGTAAATTGTTATTGTTTTCAATTTCACTTTTATTATAATCATATGCTTTATTCTGATACTCTTCAGCATCATACTGCAAATCAGCATCATTTAAGCCCATAAACTTGCTGATATAATCATCCAAACTAGGCTTCTGAACACTCTCACCATTTGCAATGTCTTGATCAGGAATAATTGGAGTTGCATGCTTATTGCTTTCAGCAGTATGTTTAGTATACTGCTTATAAGCAAAAAATATTAATGCGATTACTATAGGAAGAATATTTTCCATGAATTGTGTGTGTCCTTGAAATTAATAAACGAAATACAAAAATACATTTTTATTTTCAATTTTTTAACATAAAAAAAATCAAAAGAACAAGCTTTAAATGATTCTTATCAAATACAAATAACTAATAACGCCCCATTATCATTGATTAGTCTTTAATGATATAATATTCCGTATTGATGTTTTAAATTACTAATAAATATTTTTTCAAATTAAAAATAATCAAAATACGATACTAAAACAAAATTACCATATCCATAAACATCTAATTTTCATTTATTTATAATCTATATTAAGTTATTATTAAGTTAATGTTAACTATGGTTCAAATTAAAAAGCTAAACATACTTTTGCGCCCTAACAATAATATAAACATATTCTAAACTTTACAAAATGAATAAAGCGATACTAATTAGTATTTTATTAATGATTATAACCATTACATCAGTATTTGCCCAAGATAAAAAAAGTTTTACTACTTATTGGGATAATGGACTAAAGATAGAAAGTGCTGATAAGAACTTTAAATTAAAAATGGGTGGTCGTTTGCAATATGATATGATGTTTATGTCACAAAGTAGTAAATTAGATGTGGCTTTTTCTGATGCATATAATGGTAGTGAATTGCGAAGAGCTCGTTACTATTTCTCCGGCTCCATATATAGCAATATATCTTATAAAGTACAGATTGATTTCGCGCCAAATACCATTGCGGTAAAGGATGCTTATATTGCATTACACAAATTGCCTTTAATTAGTAATATTAAAGTGGGTAAATTTAAAGTTCCATTTGGGCTAAACACATTAACAAGCTCCAAGTATCTTACATTTATGGAAAGACCTACCACAAGCAATTTTGATAGTGAGCGCCATTTAGGAGCAATGATATATCGCCACCATTTAAATAAGCGCCTAGCTTGGCAAGCAGGTTTCTTCTATCCAAATCAAGATGAGAATAAATACCACGGCAATGGTTACTTATTAGCATTGCGCATAACCGGACTTCCAATTTATAATGTAGCTGACAACAAATACACTTTATTGCATATAGGAGCATCATTTGTTCACGAGTTTCATAATGGAAACCCTTTTGAAATAAAGAATAGACCCGAATCGCACTTAGCACCAAAATATTCCAATTTCAAAATTGCCTCGGTAAAGTTTAGCAATTTATATAATGTGGAGTTGGCTTATATTTATAACAGAATATCTATACAATCAGAATATCACTTTATGGACTTTGTTCCATATACTTCATCTGATGATAAACATGTATCACTAAACTCATTTTATGGCACACTAAGCTATTTTATAACTGATGACCATAGATCATATTCTCAGAAGAAAACTTTCTTTGGAAAAGTAAAGCCTAATAATAATTATGGCAAAGATGGAATTGGAGCTATTGAAATTGCTCTTAGGTATTCGCATTTAGATGGTCAAACAGATCATTATGTTTATGGTGGCGAAATGAATAATATTGCCCTAGGCGTAAATTGGTATTTAAATCCTGCAGTGAAAGTAGCAATGAACTACGTATATTCTATTAACCCTGCTTATGATGGCACTGCTGATATATTACAAATGAGATTTCAGGTGGCATTTTAATATATTTTGCATAGCTTTGCATCTATATGAAGCAAATTCTATCATTAATATTTATTGGCATATCTTTTTTGAGCATTGGCCAAGTAACATATAAAGGAATCGGTAGTGGCTTTCGATATAAAAGTAGTGATAACAGCTTTTATATGAAAGCCACTACTCGTATACAGCCACAATGGGATTTCAAATACAACTATATTGATAGCAGCTTTAGCAATAAGGCTGTGATTGGTCGTGCACGACTCAAATTTGATGGCTACCTAATAAATGAAAACCTCAGATATAAGATTGAATATGATTTGGTAAATGGCTACGTAAGAGATGCTGTAATAAAATACCGCATGGGTAATTTCGACCTATGGTTTGGTCAAACAAAATTGCCAGGCAAAAAAAGGTGAGTTTATAACTGCTGATATTTATAAAGAACAAACACCTAAGCTTATAGCAACCGCTTATATTAATTATAATACCGATGCTTATAAAAGTAAAGGGCAAACAGGTATTAACCTTAACAATCAATCTGATTTATTACTTTTTGGCTTCGATATTCTATTCAAATATAAAGGATTCTCCGCTTTAATAGAATCCGGAAAGAGACAAGTAAGCAAAGGAAGTACTGTTGTGCTTGATAATAGCGAGAACTTTGTTGGAGCTTATTATGTTGGTTGGGGATTAAATGCTCAATCGGGCTATGTATTTGATAATATGTGGGGAATGGTTGTAAGATACTCTACCGTTGACCCTCAAATAGTAGAATTAGGCAATAGTATAAGAGACTATACTGTTGGAATAAATAAGTATATAATTGGAAATAAGCTAAAAATACAAGCAGATTTAACCTATCGAGAAAACACTGTTTATAATGAAGTTATAGGTCGTTTGTTAATGGAGTTGCAATTTTAAGAAGCTCTATATTCTATTTACTAGCCAGCCAATTAACCGCGTCTTTTTTATTGGTGAAATATCTAATTCTAATACCCCATTTTTCTGCGGCACCAGTATTTGCAATTTCCATACTTGATTGCCCTTCGTCATTCTTAGGAATAACAAATGCAAAGTATTTCAACTCACTTTCTTGTGCTTTCTGAAAATACTCATCTTTTATGAAATCGAGGATTTCATCAGAAAGCACTTTCATACTCTTAATGCAATTAATTTGTTTTACTGAGTTATTAGTAGTTCTTAGTACGTGAGTTATTTCACTCACTGTTTTAAAATAATGAAAACTAGCAACTCCTGCAATTTCCCAGATTGTAGCACCAATTTCATCATCGTAAAAGGTAATAGTAGTATTCATTTATATAGTAGTATTTCAGATAATTTTGCGTAAAAATAGTACTTATTTTCTATAATAAAGAAGCTGTTAGAAATAAATCTAACAGCTTCTTATTAATATCTATGGTGTTCAAGCAATTAAGCTTTCTTTCCCATGAAAGTTTTCATGAATAAGTCAATAAATATACCAACAGCACCACCAATCATCATTGTATCAGGAAGTATACGGAACCACATCCAACCGTCCATTTCTTGAAGGGCTTCACGTGTTCTTGTATAATAATATCCCATTTCCGCTGCAGCAGTAGTTTGCTGTAAACCAATCATTAATGTTGGCAATGCAAATAATAGCACACCTATTGTTAATGACCAGAAAGATAACTTACTCAACTTATCATTCCAGATATAACCATTGGCCAAAGCATTGGCACGAGAAGTCATATAAAGGAAAGCGATAGAAACATAACCAAAAGCACCAAGAAGTGCAATATGACCGTGAGGCATTATTAGGTATGTACCGTGTGAGTAATAAGAAATTGTTGGAGTATTGATAATCATTCCGAAGATACCAGCACCAATAAAGTTAAGAACAACAGAACCTGTAATCCACATAAATGGAGTAGTAAATTCGTTCTTTGGACCACCATTTGCAAGTTTCTCGCGGTAGTTTTTCCATGCTTCAACAATCATAAGAGCAAGAGGTAATGGTTCCATAGCAGAGAAAATTCCGCCAATAGCTATCCAATACTCATCAAGTCCTTGCCACCAGTAATGGTGTCCTACTCCTAAAGTACCAGCCATTATAATAAGGAATAGCTCGAAGAACATAATTCTTTCTGCTACCTTTTGCGATACAAGGCCTAAAGAAACACTAAAGAATGCGATAGTACCTGCAGCAAATAATTCAAAAGTAAGCTCTACCCATAGGTGAATAACCCACCAGCGATAGTAATCATCAACTGTAAAGTTAGGCTCAATTTTGTGAAGTGGCATCATACCAGCAATATAAAGAGTAGCAATACCAAATGCTGACCAAATAATTGTTCCAACAATTGGGTTGTTTGTAGCTGATTTACGAATAAGGCTAATAACCAATAAGAACCAGAATACAAGACCAATAAGAAGACCGAAATCCCAAACTCTACCAAGGTTTAATAACTCTCTACCTTCGTTTCCTAACCAGAACCAAGTTTCGCGCATTTGACCAGTTGCACCCATATATAATCCAATCATTGAACCTACAGCAACAATTAATAAAGCAGTCCATAGAATATCTACTAACCAAGGGAATTTATGATCTTTATTTGCAATCCAAGGTGCAATTAAAAGTCCACCAACTAACCAACCCACAGCAACCCAAAGGATAGCTAACTGAGTGTGCATTGAACGAAGAACGTTAAATGGCAACCATGATTGTGGAAAGATAAAATCATTTGTTGGATCGGCATAAAGGTGAGCTAGATAAGCCCCTAAAAATACCTGAACAACAAATAGTAGTGATACAATTGGAACATACTTAAGAAGTTTCTTCTGAGAAGGGAACATCTTAGTAATTTTCATTGCTGGTTGCAATTCTTCGTTATCATCCTTCTTAAGGAAGAACTCATAAGTAAGGAATACAACAACAATAGATAATACCCACAAAATCAAGAATTCCCATAAAGAAACAATATGATTATTGAAAGAAGTATCTTGATCAACAAGAGGTTCTGGAGGCCAGTTATTAGACCAAGTACGCTCATGTGTTGTACCTTCAGTACCTGGGCGAATTGATGATGCCACCATTTGCGACCAATCAACAAAAGCTGCAATAGTTTTGGCTTCATCTTCACGAATTACTCCACCAGGGAATGCTCTTTCGTGATCACCTTCAACCAACATTTTTGTCAATAACTTAACATTTTGCTTATAAGCTTCTGCTGATGCATCAGTATAAGTTACACCTGATTCCATAAGTTTTGTTTGCTCATGGAAATCTTGCTTAACTCGTTCTTTAACAGCACCACGCTCAATATTGCTTAAGTCTTTATCTGACTTATTATAAAGTTCCTGAGCATAGTACTCATATAAAAACTCTGCACGGTGGTGAAAGAACTCTGTAGAGAAATCAGGCCCCATATAAGCTCCCATTCCTAACATTGAACCCCAATCCATAAGGTCAAACTGTTGGAAGTTACCTTTACCTGCAACTACATCGTCGTAAGTATAAAGTACTTCTCCTGACTCAGATTTTACCTGCTGAGCAATAGGAGGAACCTCCTTTTGTAGGTTTGCCGTAAAATAAATTAAGGCTGTAACCATAAAAATGGCAATGAACCAAAAAGAGGTATATAAACCTTTTTTACTCATAAACCTTTCAAGTAATGTTTGTTTCATAAAATTATATTTAAATTGTTAATATTAATAAAAATGTGATTTAGCGACCAAAGATACAACCATCTATAAGTGAATCAAAGGATTTTATGCATAAATCGTAAAAAAAGAACTAATATACTACTTCACTGTAGTATTATATTCAAAAAAAATCAATACTTTACAATATCGATATTCTTAAGTTTTGCAATAGTTGTTGACTCCAAAAAACCAACTAATTTATCACGAATTGGCCCATAGGCTTCATGTAAGCTACAAGGATTTTCACTACTACATTGATCATGTCCCATTATACATCCAGTATAATAATCCATGCCCTCAACAGCGTCAATTACATCAGAAAGAAATATCTCATTTGCGTTTTTTGCAAATACATATCCCCCATCTCTACCTTGCATACTTCTAATAAATCCATTTTTAGACATATCAGTCATCAACCTACGTAAAT
>NIUZ01000182.1 GCA_002254285.1 Bacteroidetes bacterium 4572_112
ATTCATTGCTCGCCTTGGTGCAGGTATGGAAGGAATAGATTCAGGATATGCTGCTACAAAAAATATTATTCTGCATAATGCCCCTGAAGGTAATCGCTCGGCTGTGGGTGAGCAAAGTGTAGGAATGCTACTATCCTTATTCAATAACTTAAATAAAGCTGATGCGCAAGTACGTCAAGGAATTTGGCAGCGCGAGGCTAATAGAGGAGAGGAAATACAAGGCAAAACCATTGCAATAATTGGTTACGGAAATATGGGAAGCGCCTTTGCTGAAAAAATTAGTGGTTTTGGTGCTAGAGTAATCGCTTATGATAAATATAAAACTGGCTACGCTAATAAGTTTGTAGAGGAAGTTGATTTGCAAACTATATTTAACGAAGCTGATGTTGTGAGCCTTCATACACCCTTGCAACATGATACCAAGCATATGGTTAATGCTGAATTTTTGGGCTCTTTTAGTAAAAAAATTACTTTAATAAATACTTCTAGAGGACCAGTAGTGAATACTCCTGATTTAGTTGCCGCACTTAAGAAAGGGAAATTAAAAGGCGTTTGCCTCGATGTTATAGAATATGAAGGAATGAGTTTTGAAGCTGTTGCCAATGCTGATGATAAAGTTGTGTTCGATTATCTAAAACAAGCTGAAAACGTAGTCCTAAGCCCACATATTGCCGGCTGGACTCACCAAAGTAACGAAAGAATGGCTAGGGTTTTGGCTGAAAAAATACTAAAGGAGGTTTAATTGTTTATTTGTCAATTGTCTACCTATCGGCAGACTTGTTTAATCGGTAGTTAGATTAAAAATACGTTAAAAATATTCGAAATTATCTATCAGATAAACAAATAAACAGTTAAACTCTTTTACCTTCTCCTTTCACCATTGTCATCCTGAGCTTGTCCAAGGGCACCATTAACAATTACTATTTAACCTATCGATGACTAAAAACTCAACAAGGCAAAGCCGCCGAAAAAACTTAATTCCTTAATGTTTCAAAACCTTTATTTATTCAATCAATACTAAATTTCCTGCTCCTTCTCCTCCCGATTCCTATCGGGGGTCCTTCTCCTTTATCCTTCCACAATTAACCATTAACAATTAATACTTCTCCTTTCTCCTTTCACCCTTAAATACTTACTTCTTAACCCTCCCCGGATTATCAGAAATAAACGCTCCCCAACTTCCGTAAGATTTCTTTTCTCCAATGGGATTGCGCTGATATGCGTGGCATACTGCTGTGGCCAAGCCATCGGTGGCATCTAATAAGTCAGGTATTTCCTTAAGACCTATTATACTCTTTAGCATTGCAGCTACCTGTTCTTTTGATGCATTACCATTTCCTGTGATTGATTTTTTGATTTTCTTCGGTGCGTATTCTACATATGCCAAATCTCTATGTAGTGCTGCTGCTATTGCAACTCCTTGAGCTCTACCTAGTTTAAGCATAGATTGTACATTTTTGCCAAAAAACTGTGCCTCAATAGCCAACTCATCAGGATGGTATTGATCAATTAATGCCAATGTTTTTTCAAAAATCTTTTTTAATTTTAGTGCATGATTGCTAAGTTTATGTAATTTTACCACCCCAAGTGTTATAAGCTCTAGTTTATTACCTTTTTGGTGAATCAACCCATAACCCATAACAGTGGTGCCTGGGTCAATTCCTAATATTATTCTATCTTTAATCAATACTTTGGTTTTTATTTATTCGCAGGTTTTAATGGCAACAAATTTATACAAAACATACAACACTATTATAAAAAGCATCATAATTGTTGTTTCTATTTATTTCTTATACAATCAATTATTTGTTAAACAGGATATTAGTAAGCTTTGGGCTAACTTTTCGGACATCCTTTCTAATAATGAATATTTTTGGCTATTTATAATAACCTTATTTGCAATGCCATTAAATTGGTCGTTGGAGGCCTATAAATGGAAATATTTGCTCAAAGATACCGAAGAAATTAGCTTCCCTACTGCCCTTAAAGCAATTTTTAGTGGAGCTACCATTAGTGCTGTTAGTCCCAATCGTACTGGCGACTATTTGGCAAGAGTGTTTGTGCTACGCAAAACTAGCTTTTGGCATGGAGTATTGATTACAGTTATTGGGAGTTATGCTCAAAATATTATTACTCTTTTATTTGGAGGAATAGCCTTTTTTGGACTATTTGCCCCACAGTTAGTCAGCAACGATATTGTTTCAAGCAATGTATTATTTTATTTTAAATGGGCATTTTTTGCACTATTGACAATAGGAATAGTTCTGTATTATAGGATTTCGTTATTAAAAAATATTGTCCCTCAAAGTTGGCCTAAAACTCATAAACTGGTTTGTAATTTTATGAAGTTTAAGTTTCCAAAACTCACAATGGTACTTATTATAAGCAGTAGCAGATATTTGCTGTACAGCTTGCAGTATTATTTAATATTGGTAGTGGTAGGCTTTAGCGACTTGTCTGTATTTACAGGATTAGCACTTATTTCATCAATATTTCTTCTGAACACAATTAGACCAAGCATTGCCTTGCTAGAGATAGGTTTACGAGGCTCTGTGGCAATATTTGTTTTTGGATTATATTATGGATTTGAAGCAGATTATCAGGGAGCTATATTTGCAGCTTCATCTATTATTTGGTTGATTAATATTGTATTGCCTGCCATTATCGGTTTATTCTTTATTAATAATTTGAAATTCTTTAAAAAAAGCAAAACTTAAATAATGATTGATATCTATACTATTATAACCATAGCTTTTGGCTCTATATATGCAATTATTATTTTGTTATTTACCTTAGGATGGTGGAGAACAAAAAGTAATAATATAACGGTGGGTTCTAATATGCATAGCTTTAGTATTATCATTCCTTTTTATAATGAGGAGGATAATATTCTAAATTTATTGCAGGATATAGAAAAACTCAACTATCCCAAAAATAAGTTGGAGGTGATAATGATTAATAATGAATCGACTGACAACTCAGGTATTATAATTAGAGATTATATTTTTGAAAACAATAGTGATATACGATTACATAATAGTATTGGTGGAAAAAAAGATGCTGTTTGGAAAGGTATAAATGAGGCCGATCACGACTATATTCTGAGTATAGATGCCGATTGCCGTATTCCTAGTAATATTCTTCAAGAATATGATAAGAGCTTACAAACCAAAGCAAGTAAAATGATTTCGGGGCCTGTGGTATTTGCTTCAAATAAAGGATTTTGGAATTCTTTTATGGAATATGAGTTTATGAGTTTAGTAGCAAGTGGAGCAGGGGCTATTGGTGTTAAAATTCCTATTATGGTGAATGCTGCTAATATGCTTTTTGAGAGAAAAATGGCTCATAAAGCAAAGCATATTTTTAAAAGTAATCAGGAATCTGGGGATGATATTTTCTTGCTTCAGTTTGTTGTAAAAGAGTATGGAGCTAGTCAGGTGCAATTTCTAAAAAGTAGAGATGCTATTGTCAAAACTCAAGGTCCAAGTAGCTTTCACTCGTGGGTAAACCAAAGGCTGCGTTGGACGGCCAAGGCTAAAGATTATAGTATCGTGAGAGTATTGTTTCTTTGCAGCCTAATCAGTAAAAGATAATTTAATTATGAGAAACAAGATGAAAATAATTACTCACGGTGGATTAAGAATACAAGCAATAGGAACGCTTAAATTAATCATTGAAGATTGGATGACAATAAAAGCTAAGAATAAAAAATAAATACCCTCATTATTAGTATAACCTTCAATTCCAATTATAAATTCTTAATTAGGGCAGATACATATTAATTACTACTCAACTATTATGTATTTTATACCACTATAACATACAACTATATACATAATCTTTTAGACATAAATATGTCATTGAATTAATCCGTGTAATTAGATAACCTTTTTGCAGATGATATAACAGCTTAGCAGGCATTTAATGGTTATCAAATAATCAGTTATAATATTTACTAGATAAAGATTTTATTTAAAATACGTTTACCCTAAGTAGGCTGTATTAACTGATTATATAAGTACATTTTAAAACAATATAATTTAAGTGAATGCTATCCTATTTTTAATAAATTTGCAAAAGAACCAATGTGTTGCCAAATATGACAGATAAACCAATCATAGGAAAGAAATTTATTGATATTCCGAAGCTTATTCGAGAGAAGAGCCCTAAATTATACAAACGTTTGCCAAATTTCCTAATAAGATGGTTGGAGCGTATTGTGCATGTTGATGGATTTAATCATTATATATATGAGTGGCGCGATGAGTTTGGTATAGACTGGGCAAAACGTGCTATCAAAGACTTTCATGTTGATATTACTGTTACTGGATTGGAGAATGTTCCCAAAACCGGCAATCAAATGTTGGTAGCAAATCACCCTTTAGGTGGTTTTGATGGTATTGCTATGATGGCAACTATTGGCCCTTTTCGTCCGGATATAAAGGCGCCAGTAAACGATATTCTGCTTAAGCTACCAGGAATGAAGCATATGTTAGTGCCTATTAATAAGCACGCCAAAGATGTGGAGAGCCTAAAGCTACTAACAGCAGCCTTTGCTTCTGACGATATGCTTTTATTCTTTCCTGCGGGCTTGGTTTCTAGAAAGCAAAAAGAAGGTATTCGCGATTTGGAATGGAAGCATGCTTTTATTGCCAAGGCAATAGAACATAAACGAGATATAGTACCAGCTTTTATCGATGCTTATAATTCAAATTTCTTCTATAATTTTGCATATTGGCGCAAGAAGCTTGGTATTAAGGCAAATATAGAAATGATTTTTCTGCCAGGGGAAGTATTCAAACAAAAGAATTCTAAAATTGCCATACATTTTGGTAAACCGATTCCTTATACTACTTTCGATAATACTAAAAGTCGCCGCGAGTGGGCTGCTTGGGTGCGACAACATATCTATGATATGGGTGTTGAACAGGGCTTTAAGTTGAAATAGGGTAACTGCAAATAGCATAAAAACACTAAATTATGCAATGTTATACCTTAAAACCTCTAATGCTTGTAATTGCTTTGGTTTTTGTTTTAAATTTGCACCAAATATCTGAACATACTTATTTTATCTATGAAGGAGATAATAGCTGCTATTGACCGAAAATTATTGAAGACCGAATTGAATGATAATACATTTGTTCGACGTACTAATAATGGTAATAAGGAGATTTTTATTGTTGATAATAAAAATGCCCCTAATACTATGTTAGAACTTGGTCGTTTGCGCGAGATTAGCTTTCGTGAAAGTGGTGGTGGAACTGGTAAAGAGGTGGATATTGATGAGTATGATACTTCTGACAAACCATTTAAGCAATTATTAGTTTGGGACCCTGTCGAGGAGGAAATCGTTGGAGGATATAGGTTCCTTGAAGGACCTGAGATTTTAAAAGCAAGTTCAGAGAATCCTAATACACCTACATCACATCTATTCAATCTTAGCGATAGGTTTATTAATGATTTTTTGCCAATTACTATTGAGCTAGGTCGCTCATTTGTACAACCATTATATCAACCAAATTATAATCTTCGTAAAGGTCTTTATTCTTTAGATAATCTTTGGGATGGCTTAGGTCAAATTATTGTTGACCAACCTCATAACGAATATTATTTTGGTAAAATAACTATGTATCCTAGCTTCGACTCTGTGGCTCGTGATATGATTCATTATTTCCTAGAAATGAACTTTGGTGATGCCGAAAACCTTATTACACCAATTGAATCTTTGGGCTATAAAACTGATGTTAATGCATTTAAAGGTATGTTTGACGGTGATGATTATATTAAGGATTATAAAATATTGAATAAGGCTGTACGCGAAAGAGGAGAGAATATTCCTCCATTAGTAAATGCTTATATGAATCTTAGCCCTAGTATGAAGTATTTTGGCACTGCCATTAACGAAAGATTTGGTGATGTAGAAGAAACAGGAATCTTTATTAAGATTGCCGATATTTATAGTAATAAGAAAAATAGACATGTAAATAATATTATTAAAGAGAGAGTATAATTCTCGTTTAGTATTATTAATAATAATTCCCCCATTTAATAGAAGTAATATGATTATCAAAACAGCAAGTTTCGTAAAAAGTAGTGCAGTACATACTCAATGTCCTGAAATGAATATGCCAGAGTTTGCTTTTATTGGTAGATCAAATGTTGGTAAATCATCTTTGATTAATGCCATTACTAATCACAAAAAACTCGCTAAAACCTCAGGAACTCCCGGTAAGACTCAGCTTATAAATCATTTTATTATTAATGAGCAGTGGTATTTGGTGGATTTGCCAGGATATGGCTTTGCCAAAATTTCGAAAAAAATGCGTGCTGAATGGGAGATAATGATTAACGATTACCTTTATAGTCGCGAAAATTTGATGAATACATTTATTCTTGTCGACTCGCGCCATAGTCCACAGAAAAATGACCTCGAACTTATTTCTATTTATGGCGAAAAAGGCTTGCCTTTTAGCATTATT
>NIUZ01000034.1 GCA_002254285.1 Bacteroidetes bacterium 4572_112
TTTCAGAGATAAAATATTATCAACACCTAATGTATCATTAAAAGTAACCCTACCCATTTTTCCAATACTTGCACTAAAAACACACCCAGTAAGCTTACCATTATTATCCAAAACAACATTATTAAACGACCCTGAAAAATTATCTGGCGTAAAAGATAAACCCATATTCTTATTTATTAGATTAAAATCTCTATCGAATTTCATAATAAAAGGGAATGTATATTTACCACCTACAACATCATATTTATATTTGGTTGCCTCTCCAGATATTATTACCAAACTATCTTTAATAATATAATTATAGAAAGAAGTTCCCCATATTGAATCAGAGAAATAAATGCAAGTTCGACTTAATTCATTTAAAGAAAAATCTCTGCGTGTAAAAATTATTGAGTCGTTTTGCAAACCAATAAAGACCATATCCGTATCATTCATTATTATATCTTTTGGCATTGGCATAATATTAAACGCTGTATCGTAAATTTCAGTTTTTACTACCCCTTCCTTATCAAGAATCATATAATATGGATAATATATCGAATTTATATTTTGCTTTATCATTACCAATAGAATGTCTTCATTGGGCAACTCTACGGCATTAAATGTTTGCACAGTTTGTGTTGATATTATCCTTTTTTGAAAACTCGTTTGCGAATAACCTAATAGATAGATTTGAAGAACAATTGCTAATAATAAATATTTCATAATATATTTTCTGACAGTAAATGGAGTAGTACTATCTCAATACTACTCCCTATTTTTAATTATTGTATATAATCTATTTCTTGATCAAGTAATCGTGGATGCATAATACCAAATTTAAACGTTGCGTAATAATAATTTTGAAGATAATAACCAGGATTAGGATCTGGAGGATTTACAACTTTACTCCTAAACTGCTGTTCAAAATAAACTGACATAACAGTTTTATTGTTCAGATTTACAAAATAATCTCCAACTATAAAAGCATTTGCTATATATCTATTCATATAATTAAGTGATATATACTCTGGGTATGGCCAAGGGGTGACATACGAATCAACCCAATTTTCAAGATAAAACCAGTTTTTTAAGTAGGGAGAATAGTTAAACTGGTTAGCTTGGGGATAATCAGCTATATTTGGTCCATAGTTTTCACCTTCAACACTAGTAAAACAAACATTCAAATCATGAAAATAATGGTTATAAGCATCTTGAGAGATTTTGTCTTTTGCATCATAATTAAGAAAAGGGCGTGGTGAGCCAACATTATAGATTCCTCCTACCCCATTAATTCCTCCACCAACAGCCCAATCTCCATCTGGCAAAGATACATTATTACCTTTACTAAAGTAATAATAAAACATCATACTAATTTTATTATCCACAATACTCAACATCTTATAGTCTGCTAATACAAAGAACTTATGTTCAGACTCAATAGAGTTAAACTTTGCAGTTAATAGCACCCTTGTTACATCAAAAGCCGTTTTAATAGCAATAATATTAGTATTACCATCACCGTTTAAATCAACATCTACTAATGCACTATCACATAATAGATGCCCTCTTTCTCTATTTGGAAAAGCATATTTATAATTAATAGCAGCTTCTATATACCATACAGTACTATCTTTGGAGTAATTCCAATTCACAGCATCTTGACATACAGAATCCTCTCGAACCATATCCATCAAAGCAATAAATCTAATTATCTTATCCTCTGTATTATCATAAGTAGCTCGTTGCAATTGACTATTACTACTTACATTATTATTTTTTTGTATCTCATCTTTCTTACAGGATTGTACAATAAATATGATTATTAATAGTATTCATATACATTTTTTCATCCTTTTTATTTTAAAATTTATAATTCATTTATTTTAATACTTTTATCTTAAGGTTTGCCACTACTAATTTATCTAAATTTAGTGAGTGGCAAAAGTCCCCCTGATGGCAAAAAGATTATAAAATCATAAATTCTAAGAACAAATATGCTTTTTAATAATAATTTTTTATCTTTAAAAACTATACTATAGCAATTAGCAAACAACCAAATAATAATAGGTAACTTCCTATGCCCCCCCCAAATTACGTGTTTGCCCGTTTAACTTCATAATATTGAAAATAGTTATAGCTTTCATTTTAATATATTTACACGGCTAATATATATAATTCACCAATACAAATAATAATTAATACGCAAAACTGTTGTTATAAACAAAATAATAAGCACAAAAAAAAGGCGAACCATAGGGTTCGCCTTTTCTATATAATATTTGAAATAATATTCAGATTACAAGATTCCTTGATCTAACATTGAATCAGCAACTTTAATGAAACCTGCGATATTAGCACCTTTCATATAGTTAACATAACCATCACTGTCAGTACCATACTTAACACAAGCTTCGTGGATATCGCGCATAATTTGGTGAAGTTTTTCATCAACTTCTTCTGCAGTCCAAGAGTACTTCATAGAGTTTTGGCTCATTTCAAGACCAGAAGTAGCAACACCACCAGCGTTAGAAGCTTTTCCTGGAGAGAAAAGAATCTTATGCTCAAGGAATATCTCAATAGCCTCAGGAGTACAAGGCATATTAGCACCTTCTCCAACACACATACAACCATTATCCATTAATGACTTAGCATCATCTTCGTTAAGCTCGTTTTGAGTAGCACAAGGAAGAGCTACATCAACTTTAACTTCCCAAGGACGTTTTCCAGCGAAAAATTTAGCACCATCAAACTCATCAGCGTAAGGCTTAACAACATCGTTATTAGAAGCACGAAGCTCTAACATATAGTCGATTTTCTCACCAGAGATACCAGCCTCATCGTAAATATAACCATCAGGTCCAGAAATAGTAACAACTTTTCCACCTAGCTCAGTTACTTTTAGAGCAGCACCCCAAGCAACATTACCAAAACCAGAGATAGCAACAGTTTTACCTTCGAAAGTCTCACCTTTAGTAGCAAGCATTTCTTTAGCAAAATATACGTTACCATAACCTGTAGCCTCAGCACGAACTAAAGAACCACCCCAGTTAAGACCTTTACCAGTCAATACACCTGTGTGCTCTTTACGTAATTTCTTATACATACCGTAAAGGAATCCGATCTCACGACCACCAACTCCGATATCACCAGCAGGTACATCAGTCTCAGGTCCAATCATTGCATGAAGCTCCATCATAAAGCTCTGGCAAAAACGCATAACCTCGTTATCAGACTTACCTTTAGGATCAAAATCAGAACCACCTTTACCACCACCCATAGGAAGAGTAGTTAAAGAGTTTTTGAAAATTTGCTCAAAACCTAAAAATTTAAGGATAGACAAGTTTACACTTGGGTGAAAACGAAGACCACCTTTATAAGGTCCAATAGCATTGTTAAACTGAACACGGTAACCTAGGTTTACATTAACTTTTCCGTCATCTCCAACCCATGGAATTTTGAAAGTAAGAATACGATCTGGCTCAACTACACGGTTTATAATACCTGCAGCCTCATATTGAGGATTCTCATTAACGATATCTTCGATAGACTCTAGCACTTCGCGTACTGCTTGAAGATACTCTACTTCACCTGGATGCTTTTGCTCCAAGCCGTTCATCATTTGTTCAACATTCATAATTATATGTTTTTATAAATAAGTTTATACTGTATAAGGAACATTAAATAAATTCAATATTCCGTTCTTAAAATTCTGTTAGCAAAAGTACATTGACCCTATACACTATCGTTAAATTGATATTCGTATTTTATCAAGATAATCATGAGAATTGTCAAAATATTAACAATCATTTTCACAACATTAATTATCAAATATCAAACCTATGGCCTTCACATTAATAAGCACCTGTAATCCGCTATAATTTACACTAACAGAAAATAGAGCAAAAGCAAAATCTCTAAATAAAATTACACTAAATTTGCACTATAATTATTAGATAAAATGCAGGACACAAAAACCAAAAAGCGTAAGGAATTATATGAGTACCCAACTAAAGTAATTTTGGCTACTATTGAAGCTGTGAAAGGCGATATAAAATTCCATCAATGGCTCTTAAAAGGAGGCTATCCAGAGTTAGCTGCTTTAATTTCTGCAATTAGGCATGATCTGCAAGCTTTTAATTGGCTAATGCAAAATGGATATAATCACTATGCTGCATTTAGTAATGCCATTGATGATGATGAGCAAGCAATAAAATGGCTGAATGTCCATAACTTCAATTTTTTTCTCGTACTTATTGATGCTATTGAAGAAAAACCTGCTGCAATAGACTGGCTAATAAAGCATAAACTACATATCTTTATTATTATGTCGAAAAATATTCTTAAGCTCAAGCAAGAGCAAAACTTGAACTACGCCGACTACCATACTATTAACTTTCGATAATTATTTAATGGTTAATTCCTCAGCCTTCGGTACAATTTTTTCCATTGCATTTCAAAAATCACTCAGTCTGACGAATTCCTAATTTAACCTAAACTTGACAAGAATCAATTAAAAATTAATGTTTTGATACAGTGTTTTTGGATTAACAATTGCTAAAGTAAATTACTTTTGTAGCGTTATATAATAATGTATATAAGTTCATTAATTATAACACAAAGAATATTAATATAATAATAATATCAGCAATGAAACCAACACATATTGAACATATAGGAATTGCAGTAGAGAATTTAGACGAAAGTATAAAGTACTACGAAAGCGTACTTGGACTTAAATGCTATGCTGTAGAAGAAGTATTGGACCAAAAGGTACGTACTGCATTTTTCCAAGTAGGAGATACTAAAATTGAGCTTTTGGAATCAACAAGTGAAGATGGACCAATTGGAAAATTTGTGGCAAAAAAAGGACCAGGAATGCACCATATTGCTTTTGCAGTTGAAGACGCAACACAAGCCCTTAAAGACGCAGAGGATAATGGCATTAGACTAATTGATAAGGTTAGCAGAAAAGGTGCTGAGGGACTCGACATAGGATTCCTTCACCCAAAATCTACTAATGGCGTATTAACCGAATTATGTAGCAAAGGAAAGTAATTAACGATATTAGGGGCAGTAGCCCCTTTTCTATTAATCGAGTTGTTACTAAATTAACAATAAAATTTATTTAAGTGTAAGATAAAAAATCATTATGAATAATCAAGAAAAAATAAACGACTTAATTTCAAAGCGCGAAGAAGCAGCATTGGGAGGTGGACAGAAAAGAATTGATTCGCAACATAAGAAAGGTAAATACACAGCCCGAGAGCGAATAGAGATGGTATTAGATGAAGGTAGTTTCGAAGAATTTGACATGTTTGTTCAGCACCGAAGCACTAACCTTGGAATTGACAAACAACACTTTCTTGGTGATGGAGTTGTTACTGGACATGGTACTATCGATGGTAGAATAGTATTTATATACGCACAAGATTTCACTATTTTTGGAGGATCACTTTCCGAAACCTTTGCCAACAAAATATGCAAGGTAATGGATTTAGCAATGAAGGTTGGCGCACCAATTATCGGTATAAATGATAGTGGTGGAGCTCGTATTCAAGAAGGTGTAAATAGCCTTGCTGGCTATGCCGAAATCTTTCAACGTAATATTATGGCATCAGGCGTAATTCCACAAATATCTGCAATATTTGGACCTTGTGCCGGCGGAGCAGTATACTCCCCAGCCCTTACTGATGTTGTGATTATGAGCAACGAAACTAGTTATATGTTCGTAACCGGCCCTAAGGTTGTTAAAACTGTAACTGGAGAAATAATTAGTACTGAGGACCTTGGTGGAGCAAGTGTACATGCATCAAAATCGGGAGTTGCACATTTCCGTGCCGATGATGAGGACGAAGGCATAATGCTTATTCGTAAATCTCTTGAATATCTTCCACAGAACAATTTAGAAGATCCTATTCAAACAGAATGTAACGACCCTATTGATAGGTTAGATGATATACTAAACGATATTATTCCTGAAAATGCTACCGAAGCATACGATGTTAAGGATGTTATATATACTATAGTTGATAATCAAGAATTTCTAGAATTTCAGCGACATTATGCCAAGAATATAGTTACTGGATTTGCCAAATTCGACGGAATGCCTGTTGGAATAGTCGCTAATCAGCCAAACTATCTTGCTGGAGTTTTGGATGTAGACGCTTCACGAAAAGCTGCCCGCTTTGTACGTTTTTGTGATGCATTTAATGTACCTGTTATTACCTTGGTAGATGTACCGGGCTTTATGCCAGGAAGTCGTCAGGAGCATAATGGAATTATTACTCACGGTGCTAAACTACTATTTGCTTATGGTGAGGCCACGGTTCCTAAAATAACTATTACACTTCGTAAATCTTATGGTGGAGCGCATGATGTAATGAGTAGCAAACAATTGCGTGGCGATTTAAATTACGCATGGCCATCAGCAGAAATTGCTGTAATGGGGCCTAAGGGCGCTGTGGAAGTACTTGAAGCTAGAACCATTAGTGGCTTGAGCAATGAGGAAGCAATAAAATACATTTCGGAGAAAGAGAAAGAATATACCGAGAAGTTTGCCAACCCATATGAAGCAGCTCGTTATGGTTATATTGATGATGTAATAGAACCTCGTAATACACGATTCAGAATTATTAGAGGATTGAAAACTTTATCGACAAAGAAGGATACAAATCCACCAAAGAAACACTCTAATATTCCATTATAAAAATTCTAAAATTTAGAAATTATGCAAACAATATTATTAGCAAATATGGAATTCGGAATAATGGTAAGCGTTGTAGGTTACGTAATTGTACTTGCAGCACTATCATTTCTTTTCGCTATTTATTCTTTAATTCCAAAGCTGCTCAACTCATATACAAAATATCAGTTGCGAATTGCAGGAAAGAAAGAATGTGCAAAAAAAGATTCATTGCAACTTACTGGTAACGAAAGTGCAGCTATAGCAGCGGCAATTTCTATCATTCTGAACCAACAACACGATTTGGAAAGTGGGAAAATTACCATTAAAAAAATATCGAAAAGCTACTCACCATGGAGCTCAAAGATATACGCAATGAACGAATACAGTAAGTAACAATAATTCCAACAAAAGGGATAATTAAACAAGAAATATAATGAAGAATTTTAGTTTTAAAATACGAGGACATAAATACGATGTTGATGTTTATAACCAAGATGGTAAAACCATTGATTTAGAGATTAATGGATCTAAATACCATATTGAACTTGAGCACGAAATTAAAACCAAAAAGACACCAACATTAGTGCGACAAGCAGTAAAAACAAATAAAAGCATACAACAGAATGTGACTTCTGGACCACATAAAGTTCAATGTCCACTGCCAGGCAATATAGTTGCTCTACACGTAAAAGAAGGCGATACTGTAAAAGTTGGCGATAAACTTTTCGTTTACGAAGCAATGAAAATGGAAAATGTACTTGAAGCTGAGAAGGCTGGTACTGTTGCAAAAGTACTTGCAAATGTCGGCGATGCTGTTTTGCAAGATCAAGTTATTATTGAAATTAATTTATAATACATAATTATGAATAATTGGAGAAAATTAATAACCATAGTAGCTGCCTTAGGACTAATAATGTTCGTATCGCACACATTTGGTCTCAGTTTTTCTGATACCGAAACCACCACTTTAAACACAGCCATTAGCTCAGAAAACGTAATTCCTGCTGAGCATAATAATATGGACGGCGTGATGAAGTTTTTAGAATACTCAGGATTTACAAATGCCCAAACAGGTCACTTTGTAATGATATTTGTAGGTTTATTCTTTATATTCCTTGCAATAAAATACGATTACGAACCTCTGCTGCTTATACCTATTGGCTTCGGTGTACTAATAGGAAACATACCTTTTTTGGAAGGCGCTGGACTAAAGCTAGGTATTTATGAAGATGGTAGTGTACTTAATTACCTATATATGGGAGTAACAAAGGGAATATATCCACCTCTTATTTTCTTAGGAATTGGTGCCATGACAGACTTTTCGTCCCTAATATCTAATCCTAAGCTAATGCTTCTTGGTGCAGCAGCGCAAATAGGCATTTTCATAACCTTCCTTGGCTCTTTGGCAATGGGATTTTTACCACCTGAAGCAGGTGCTATTG
The DNA here is from genome assembly GCA_002254285.1 of Bacteroidetes bacterium 4572_112. Lineage (GTDB taxonomy): Bacteria > Bacteroidota > Bacteroidia > Bacteroidales > UBA1556 > UBA6267. Next base: position 8,110 of record NIUZ01000034.1, read on the forward strand.
GTATTATTGGAGGTGCAGATGGACCAACGGCAATATTCCTAAGTTCAAAATTAGCCAATGGAATAAATATGTATAATGGTGTTCAAGTAAAAAATCTTATTGGACCAATTGCGATTGCAGCATACTCTTATATGGCATTGGTACCTGTAATACAACCACCAATAATGCGCCTTTTGGTAAATAAGAAAGAGAGAGTGATTAGAATGAAACCTCCACGTGTGGTACCTCGATTTGAAAAAATTCTATTTCCCATAATTGGATTCCTACTTACAGCATTTATTTCACCTAGTTCAATTCCATTATTGGGAATGCTATTCTTTGGTAATTTACTTAAGGAAAGTGGTGTAACTAAGCGTCTTGCTGACACTGCTCGTAATTCGTTAATCGATATAGTTACAATACTATTAGGAGTTACGGTAGGTGCTTCAACTCAAGCAACTGTGTTCCTAAATACATCATCTCTTATGATATTTGGACTTGGTGCAGCAAGCTTTATTGTTGCTACTGCAGGAGGTATAACTTTTGCTAAAATAATGAACCTATTCCTTAAAGAAGGTAATAAGATAAACCCACTTATTGGAGCGGCAGGAGTTTCTGCAGTACCTGATAGCGCAAGGGTTGTACATGCCGAAGGTCTCAAATATGACAAAAATAATCACCTACTTATGCATGCAATGGCTCCTAATGTTTCTGGAGTAATTGGTAGCGCTGTAGCAGCAGGTATACTACTAAGTTTTTTACTATAAATACAACAGCTAAATCTATTTAAAGGCGTTACTGTTTATTCAGCAACGCCTTTTGCTTTTTATATCAAAATATCATTTATTGTTGATTATAATGCGAATTTTCTCACTATTCCAAATTTAACTCGCTTTTTCTCCAAATAGGACGAACTATTAAAAACCTAAAACATATAACTATTTATAGTATTGCAAATTATAGTTATTGGCATGATATTTAGTAATAGTATCCCATATTATTTATACTTACAAAAAATATTATAATGAAAGCGATTAGAAAAGATGTAGAAACCAATGATTCTCAAGGAATCTATTTTTACGTTTATGCAGTGGTTATTTCTTTAGCAGTTATTTTAACTGTACTTACTGCATAGGGATAAGAGAACAATAATTAATAAAGTTAAGGTTAGCCGTGGGTACAAATGTATTTGCGGCTTTTTTTTACAAATCACTTTCGTAGTTAATATTCTGGAAAGGATTATCCTTTAATAACTTAGCCTGAACTTCGTTATACTTAATACGAAGTTCATTTAAAAACACTCTGATAGCATAACTATTTCCTTTTTCAATAAAACTTTCTAATTTCCCTAAAATACTAGAGCTATAAATTGCAAATAAAGGTTCAATATTACCATTATGAATAGGAATAATTGCATCATAATCATCAATTATAGAAATCATTTCTTCAATTAAATCTTTAGATACATTGGGCATATCGCTCGCAGCAATAAATATATAATCAGCAGATGAACTAGCCAATGCAGTATGTATTCCTGCAATTGGACCAATATTTTTATACTTATCAGAAATTAAGTTTATTCCATTATTTTTATAATCAATAAATCTATCTGCATTATTTGTGATAATACCAATCTCCGAAAAAAGCGCTTTATAAATCCTAAGGTTTTTATCAATAATTCTTTCCCCATCAATTTCAATAAAAGCTTTAAGACGCCCATTCATGCGTTTGGCCTTACCTCCAGCAGTAATATAGCACGCAACGCTCTTTATATCTTCCATACTAATTATTTTTCAATAATAATACAACAGCATCAACACTAATAACCTCTCCCCTGCCAATAATGCCAACCTTTTCACCAGTTTTGGCCTTTATTGATACTTGAGATTTATTTATCTTCAATATTTCAGATAAGCGTGCTTGCATTTTCTCAATATGAGGGTTCATTTTAGGAGCTTGTATATGTATTGTAGTATCAATATTTGCAATTTTATATTTTTGCTCCTTAATTAAATTCGATACATATATAAGAAACTCTGCAGAATCTCTATCCTTATTTTCAGCAGAATTATCAGGGAAATGATAGCCAATATCGCGCAAAGCCAAAGCACCTAGCATAGAGTCGCAAATAGCATGAATCAAAGCATCACCATCCGAATGACCATCACAACCCTTTTCATTCGCTATTTCTATGCCTCCAACAATTAGCTTTTTACCAATTACTAATCTGTGAGTATCTGTTCCAAATCCTATGCGCATATTTATTGTCTTTAATATTATAAAGTGTAAAAGTAGCTATTAATGATGAATTATTAATGATGAATTATTAATTGAAGTATCTGATGGTTCAATAATTCATAAATCAAAAAAAAAGCGATATCGTTGTTAGATATCGCTTTTTTGTATTTTATAAAATAAACTTCAGATATTACATACTACCACTTGAGGCATCATCAAAGTTAAATATTAGAGTAAAACGTAATGTGTTCTCCAATGGGTTACGCTGAGTTGTTGGTATTAAGTATGAGAAATCTAGTGTAAATACATTATACTTAAATCCAGCTCCTAGAGTAAAATATTTTCTATTTCCCTTGGTTGCGTGCTCATAAAAATAACCACCTCGAACAAAGAATTTTTGATCATAAGCATATTCAATACCTGATCCAATATAAAATTCGTGCATCTCCTCAGTAAATCCACCTGGAGCATCGTACCAAGAAGTAAATATTGCATTACCAACACTTCTGTCAGGATCCATACCATCAGTTATCTCTCCATTATCGTCATATACTGGAGGAGTTGGAACTAATAATTTATTAATATCCACTGAGAAAGTTAGTTGATTATACTCATCAAGCTCAACCATTACACTAGGACCAAAGCGGAAATTCATTGGTAAAAAATCTGTTTCTAAACCTTCAGAATAAGAAATTTTATTACCTACATTAGACATTTGAGCTCCGAAAGCTACATTACCTTTAGTTTTACCAATAAGATTAGAATTTACATATCTAAGAGTAACCGATCCCGAAAGGTGATCGCCCAACTTACGAATATAGGCAGCATCAATAGCAAACTCATTTGGAGAATATGTTCCTTGGTCAATACCAAATTTATCTTTAAAGTTAATTTCTCCCAAGCTAAAATACCTTAACGAACCCGAAATTGCCGACATATCGTTAATTTTGTAATAACCTGTAATATAACTCAAGCCAATATCACTTGTAAGTTGACGTAGCCATGGACTATACGAAACTGTAAATCCCATTTTGCTATCAATAAAAGCATATTTAGCGGCATTCCAATGCTGAGAACTCCCATCAGGAGATGTTGCAACACCGATATCACCCATCGAACCCGACCTAGAATCTGGCGCAATCAATAAAAACGGAACCGCAGTTGTAATAGCATTTAAATCGCTAGAGCTTTGAGCCATTGCTTTATTCCCTATTAATAAAGAGATTGCAGCAATTAATATGATAATTCCTTTAGTAAATTTCAATTTTATGAATGTTTATTATTATTAATTAAACGAAATGCAAATATATAAATAAAGTTTACACTTTTTAAACTTCTCTCTTTTAACGATGGTATATTTGATTTATTATATAACTTTATGATTATTTTAATTTAATATCTAAGAAAAATAATATAGCCTAAACACCCTTCTTCTTATCCTCTCCTCATAATTACTGTATTATTAACAATATAAATCACATTAGTTAATAAATCATAAAATTTACACTAAACATCCAAAATAATTAATATATATTTGCGGCCCACTATTTTACATAGTGAAAGCACAAGCATTAAAGGAAAATCAAAGCACAAATTAATTTTGAATGCGCCAATATTGACGGATTTAAGGTTTTATTAATTCTAAAATATCAGATTTAAACTACACCTTATTATATAGGTCTAGTTTAAATTTTGATAAAAATAAAACTCTAAATACTATAATCAAAGCCTATTCGATTGATTATTTGTTATTAATCACAATTATATTAACATGAAAACACTTTTTACTTTTTTATCTTTTTTATTTATTTTTAGCCTTGGGTATGGGCAAGGTACTGAATCTTTTAATGGGACATCATCTAGTAGTAGTTACAGTTCGGTGTCATGGACTGGAGATGATGGTAGCACATGGAATGCTACATTATCAAGAACTGATCAAACGATTAATGGCAAAGCTATTTGCATGAATGACGATAAAGCAAACACATATGTACTTTCGGGAACGATTTCAGGAGGAATTGGTGATTTTACAATAAAAACTCAACGTAAATTCTCTGGTGGTTCTGGAAACCTAAATATTGAGATAAATGGAACAAACGTAGGGACAGTTGCATATAGTTCTTCTGAGCAAACAATTTCAATAAATGGCATTAACATTTCAGGAGATTTTACTATAAAAATATTAAATAATATTGGAGGCAGTAACTCTGGTGGAGCTGACCGAGTTGCGATTGATGATATTTCCTGGACTGCATTTTCAGGTTCTTCCCCATTGATAACTCTTTCTGAAACAACATTGACAGGATATAGTTATACGATTGGCAATG
>NIUZ01000035.1 GCA_002254285.1 Bacteroidetes bacterium 4572_112
CTATGCTTTGTTTTACTGCATTAGCAATGGCCACAATAATTAATGTGGATCAAGACCCTAATCGACCAAGTGGTTATTATGAAAATCTTCAATTGGCATTAAATACTGCGGTTGCAGGTGATACTATTTACCTTTATCCATCAAATAGTAGTTATGGTAGTATTGAAGTAAAAAAAGAGATACATATATTTGGAGTAGGTTTTGATGGTACATCTGGTTCCGTTTCTAGAATAGGGGATATTAGACTTGACTCACTTTCAACACAGTCAGGAAATCCTTCTGCATCATCATTCCAAGGTATTAAATTTTCTTCTCTTGTTTGCCAGAAAAAAAATATGAGCAATATTGTTATTGCTGGATGTGAATTTTCCAGTGTTAACTTATCATATAATTGCTCTAGTTGGCTTATTGTAAATAATTTAATAAGTGGCTATATAAGTGTTAGTAATAATTCGTTAATAATAATATCAAATAATATATTTATGTATTCTGATTATGGAATACAATCTAGTAATTCACCTTCTGTTATTGTATCGCATAATTTGTTTTTTAATTGGCAAGATTTTAATAGTGTATATAATGCAATAATTACTGATAATATATTTATGTTTAACAGCTATGCATCATCTAGTTCATCAATGGCGCATAATATATTCAATAATAATTTGGGATGGCGTTCGGCTCTCAATCCTGGGCTTATACCTCCTGAAAGTAATACAGGAAGTGGAAATATTTCAAATCAAGATCCTGAATTTATAACGGCTTCTTCAACACCGAATTTTGATAAAACTAAGGATTATCATTTAAGCTCTAGCTCAGCTGGAAAAAACGCTGCTACTGATGGAACGGATATAGGAGTTTATGGTGGTAGTACACCTTTTGTTTGGGGAGGAGTGTTTTCAATTCCTAAAATCATCCTAACTAATATTACAAATCCAGTAATTAATCAATCAACACCAATTAATGTTAATATAAAAGCTAATAAAGCTAAATTATAAACCACTAAAAGAAAATAATTATGAAAAAATATATACTATTAGCCGTTATATTAACTTTTGTAATAATGGCACAAGCAACAATAATTAATGTAGATAATAAAGCTAACCGTCCTAGTGGATATTTAACTAATTTGCAATTAGCTGTGACAAATGCTTCAGCAGGTGATACACTATATGTTTATCCTTCGAATATTAGTTATGGTAATATTAATATCAAAAAACAGCTCTATTTATTTGGTAGTGGCTATGATGGAAAAATTGGAACCGCTAGCAAAGTTGATTATTTTTACTTAGATACAGCAGCAACACCTTCTTCAAATAGTTCAGGAACAGTTATTCAAGGTTTTACCATTGAACGTTCAGTTAATTGTTATAAAAATAATATTAAAGACATTAAAATTACTGGAAATTATTTTAGTTATTATGGTAATAACATTAATTTATATGAAGATTGTTCAGGATGGGTAATTAGTAATAATTATTTATCAGGAGATATTAATATTAGTAATAATAATACTATTGTAATAACAAACAATGTTTTCAAAGGAAATAGTTACGGAATAAGAACTAGTAATTCGTCTTCGATTGTTATATCGCATAATCTTTTTATGAATTGGGGCTATTTGAATAATGTTCAAAACGCTACAGTTAGTAATAATATATTCATATGTAATACAGGCTCATATACTGGTGGTACTATGAATAATAATACATTTACAAATAATATCAGTTATTGTTCGAATTCGAGTAATTCCTATACTTTACCTCCAACAGGTAATACAGGTTCAGGTAATTTAGAAAACCAAAACCCTTTATTTGTTACGGGTTCTTTATCAAACAATTATGACGACACCAAAGACTATCATTTACAATCATCATCTCCGGCTATTAATGCAGCGAGTGATGGTACTGATATTGGCCAATATGGAGGTACAGAGCCATTTGTATGGGGCAAAGCGTTAACAATTCCTTCTGTAACAGAAATGTTTATTAGTAATCCTATTATAAATCAAGGAACAGATATTAATGTAAATATTAAGGCGAAAAAAGCTGACTTATAATCCTAAAAACTAAGAAAATATGACACGACTTATCCGAAATACCATCGGAGTAGTGCTTTGCCTTTTCTTTGTTTTGCCTCAGCTCGAAGCCCAGCAGATAAAATACGCAGAATATTTCTTCGATAATGACCCCGGCAGAGGGAATGCAACTTCGGTAGCTATAACTCAAGCCAATACAATTGATGCTACATATAGCATCCCAACATCGGCATTAAGTACAGGAATCCATTTTTTATATTTCAGAGTACAAGATACTGATACAAAGTGGAGCTTAGTTTATTCAAAGCTTGTATATATTACAAATAGCGATGCAAGGAGTAATATAGACGCAATGGAATATTTTATTGACAATGATCCTGGAAAAGGAAGTGGAACAGCTGTTTCTGTAACTACTAGTAGTACTGTTGATATCAATGAAGTAATTTCATCATCAGGTTTGAGTTCAGGAATCCATTTTATTTACTTTAGAGTAAAAAATGTTGATGGACAATGGAGTTTAGTAAAATCTAAGCTTGTTTTTATTACAAATAATACTTCAAATAGTGATATTGTTTCAGCAGAGTACTTTATTGATGATGATCCTGGTATGGGTAGTGGAATCTCAGTATCAGTTACAGCGGGAAGCACTGTGGATATTACAGAATCAATGTCAACATCAGGCTTGAGTACTGGAATTCATCTTTTGTATTATAGAGTGCAGAATGCTGATGGAATATGGAGTTTAACAAGTTCTAAACTCTTGTATATTACAGAGAATGTTGCAACAAGTGATATAATAGCAGCGGAATATTTCTTTGATAACGACCCAGGAAATGGAAATGCAACAGCACTTTCTGTTTCGGCAGGAGCTAATGTAAATATTAGTACTACAATTTCGGTAGCTTCCATTGATGCTGGTTTGCACAGTTTGTATGTAAGAGTGAAAGATGCTGATGGAAAATGGAGCCTTTCGCAAGCCAAACTAATTTATAAGTCTGAGCATTTCAGCAATTCAAATATTGTTGCTGCTGAGTATTTTTATGATCAGGACCCTGGTTATGGTAATGCTACTTCAATATCTATTTCGGCAGCAGATACTATAAATATTACGACAGCTCTTGCAACTGATAACCTAAGTGCAGGAATACATAAGTTGAATATTAGAGTAAAAGACCAAATAGGCAAATGGAGTTTAAATGCTAGAAACCTAGTTTATATAATGGCTGGCAATCTAACTTCGCCTGAGATTACAGAGGTGGAATATTTTTTTGATACAGACCCCGGTAATGGTAATGCTACATCTATAAATATTACTTCAGGAAATACCATTGACATTAGCGAAGCAATTTCTTCTTCAGCTTTATCTATTGGCCATCATCAGTTCTTTATAAGAGCAAAAGATTTGCAAGGTAGATGGAGTATTTGTGATAAACGACTAGTTTATGTAAGTCCAGCAATGGTAGAGCAAAAGATTGCTGCAATTGAATATTCTGTTGATACAATTATGCCTTGGGGACAAGGAAATATGATCAACTTTGCTGCAACAGATTCACTCGATTATACATTTGATTTTGCTCATGGGCTAGCTGATACTCTTTACCATTCGCTTTATACACGCGTAAAAACGGTGGGAGGACAGTGGAGTTTAATTGATTCTGTAAGATTTAAATTAGAGAATTGTATTATTCCAACAGCACAATTTAATATTAATAATATATGTTTTGGTGACTCTATTACTTTATTCAATAATTCAATTGATGTGGATACATCCACAGTATACGAATGGAATATTGGTGATAATAATAGCATAGAATCTACGGATTCGTTGAGCTATAAAATCGGGTTTTCGCAAATTGGTACTTATAAGGTTTCTTTAAAAGCCACTAATATGGTTTGTGTTGATACTATGCTTAAGTCCATTACTGTTTATCCTCGTCCTGATACTACTATTTCTACTTTCGGAAATGTGGACTTCTGCCCAGGAAGCTTTACTGTTCTATCGGCAAATACTGGTGTTGGATATCAGTATCAATGGTTTCAGAATGGGAACATTATTAATAATGCTAACTCAAGTTTTTATCAAGCACAGGATTCCGGACGATATTTTGCCGCAGTTAGTAATGTATATAATTGTAGCGATACTACAGCCTTTATTGATATTAATGTCTATGATTTGCCAACGGCATCAATAATTCTTTCGGGAACTAATTCCTTTTGCCAAAGCGATTCTGTAATTCTTACTGCTAATCAAGATGCAGGTTTGACATATCAATGGTTTAGAAATGGTAGTTTGATAATAGGTGCATCAGATGTGAGTATTATTGCAAAGCAAGCGGGTGATTATCAGGTCGAAATTAGTAATATAAATGGATGTACTGATATTTCAACATTAGTTACTCTAAATGTTAATCCATTGCCTATGGCAAGTATTACTTCTGGTGGTTCATTAGAATTTTGCCAAGGTGATAATGTATTACTTTATGGTAGTAATGGAATTGGATATTCTTATCAATGGTATAAAGATACAAATTTGATTTCTGGCGCCACTTCTTCTTTTGTTTCTGCTACAGAATCGGGCTCTTATCGAGTATATATAGAAAATACTTTTCAATGTGGTGATACAGCTAGTGGAGTAGATATTATAGTTAATCCTTCGCCTAATTCTGATATTGTAATTATTGGTCAGCAGACAGTATGCCAAGGTGATACTGTTAAGTTAGCTAGCGTTTCGTCTCAGGGTTTGACCTATCAATGGAAAAGTTATGGTACAAATTTGGCAGGAGCTACAAATTCATTTTATAATGCTTTACAAACAGGAAATTATGCCTTAGTTGCTACAAATTCATTTAATTGCAGTACAGAATCTTCGCAATATCTAGCGACAGTAAATCCAGTTCCTGGAGCGTCAGTTTTACCTTTAAGCTCAACATCATTTTGTGGTGGTGACTCGGTAATTTTGCAGGCAAATGTAGGAAATGGATTGTCTTATCAATGGTATAAAGACAATAATTTGCTTGTAAATGATACATTAACGAGCCTTAGTGCATTTATATCGGGAGCATATTCTGTTGAAGTAGAAAATGAGTTTAATTGCTCTACTCTGTCAGTAGCATCAAATGTTACTTCTTTCCCTGTCCCCTCAGCGTCATTTAATTTGAATAATGAAGTTTGCTCTTCTGACACTGTTATTATTAGTTATACAGGCTCGGCTTCTGCTGGAGCATTTTATAATTGGGATTTTGCTGGAGCAACAGTTCTTAGTGGTACAGGTCAAGGTCCTTATGAACTAATATGGTCATTATCAGGAGCAAAACTACTTGAGCTTACTGTAAATGAAAACTCATGTTCTTCTGAAAGCTATTACGATACAACTCTTGTTAAAACAGTAATAGCTAATATTATAGCGCCAGTTACATCGGTATGCCAAGGTGATACGGTTATTTTAACCGCTAATAGTGGTTTTGGATTAAATTATCAGTGGTTGCAATCAGGAATTGAGATGCTTAACGATACTCTTTCTGCCATAAGTTTGGTTAATTCAGGAGTGTATCAAATAAAGGTTAGTGATGAGGCAATCGGTTGCTATCAAGTTTCTACACCAATAAGTGTTACTGTTAACCCAACAGATTTTAGTTTGAGTTTTAATGCTTCTAATATTAATTTTTCACAACCACCTTTTGATGTAATAATGAATAATACTACGCCAAATATGAATTCTTATAATTTCTTATGGGAATTAGGCGATGGTAATACTTCCACATTCTATAATCCTATTCACACATACCAATATAATGGATCATATACTGTAGCTATGTATGCTGAAAATAGTACAACCGGCTGTCGCGACACTTTGGTCAAAACAGACTATATACAATGTGCAGGTGGAGCTCCTAATCCATGTAATATTACCGCTGCAATTACTCCTCCTGGCCCTGCAACAATCTGCCAAGGCGATAGTGTACTATTGGCAGCAAGTGCTGGTACTGGATATACTTATCAGTGGGTGTATAATAATTTAGTGATTCCTAATGCCGACAGTGTGGTATTCTATGCAAAGCAATCGGGAAATTATCGTGTAATTATTACGGATGCTATTTGTTCGCAAACTTCACCAGCATTTGTACTAAACCAATTTCCGAGTATACAACCTGTAATTCAGGTTAGTGGAATAATTCAGCCTTGTACTAACGATAGTTTGAATCTTAGTTTATTGGTAAATTATAATACATATAATTGGAATACAGGTGATACCGTGGCTTCAATTTTTGTAACTCAAACGGGCTATTATCAAGTAGCTGTTACTGATAATTATGGCTGTAATATGACCTCTTCGCAATATATGGTGAGTAATTCGTATCTAAATCCTCCAGAGCTTTGTTTGGTAGGAGTGGATACCTTGAATCATAATCGCCTAGTTTGGGAGCGACAACAGAATGCACTTATCGATAGTTTTTATGTTTATAAAGAGGGCTATATTTCTGGGCAATATGATAAAATTGGAGCAATACCTTTTAATCAAACATCTATTTTTGTAGATCAAAATTCGAACCCAGCCATAAAAGCATATAAGTATAAAATAGCTGCTGTGGATACTTGTGGTGGTCATACTCTATTGGGTGATTACCATAAAACAATTCACCTTACAATAAATGCAGGATTAAATGGTAGCTGGAATTTGATTTGGGATGGTTATGAAGGCTTTGCTTTCAATACATATAGAATCTACCGTGGTACAAATACCAATAATATGAGCTTACTAACTCAATTGGCGAGTACAGCAAATTCTTATACAGACTTGAATCCGCCTACAGGCACAGTTTATTATCAAATAGAGGTGATTAAAACCACAGGATGTTATCCTGATACAGCTTATGCTAAGGTTAATACAAATTATAATAGTTCGAGGTCTAATACAGCCAATAATGCTAATATTACACCAGTATTTTTGGCAGCAGAATTTGGTGCTGATGCCATGATCGGAACCTGGCCAATACAAATTAGCTTTAGTGATAATTCCACAGGCGAGCCCGATGCTTGGCATTGGAGCTTTGGTGATGGTAATACAAGTGTAGAACAAAACCCTGCACATACCTATAATAATACGGGTCTTTATACTGTAAGTTTAGCAATTTGTAATGGAGAAGTTTGCGATACAATAATAAAAACAGATTATATTGAGGTATTGCCAAATGGAATGGTGGATATTGATGTTTTAGTGAATGCTAAAATTTATCCTAATCCTAATGATGGTAGTTTTACCATAGAGATAAATGATAAAGCAGAACATCAGCTACAATTGCATTTATTTAATAATCTAGGCTCAGAAGTGTATTTTGAAAGCTTTAAATCAAGAGGTAAAACCATAAAAAGGCTAAATTTGAATAATCTAAGTACTGGAGTTTATTATGTACATATTAACTCTGAAGAAAAAATGGTTTATAAGTCGAAACTAATTATTCAGCGATAGTTACACTAAATTTCATATTAATTAATAGCCATTTGCTCGCAAGCAAATGGCTATTTTTATTTAATTACAAGAAAATATTAAATCAAGATGCAACTATTTGTACATTCGTGCATCATTAATACAAATGCAGAGAATATTGTCTTTATCTGAAGCAGAAAAGCTTTTACGGGAATGTAAAAAAGGGGGTTATAGAGCACGAACAAGATTGTATAAATTATATGCACCAAGTTTGTTAAGCATTTGTATGCGTTATTCTCACGATAAAGCTGAAGCGGAAGATGTTTTGCATGAGGCGTTTATAAAGATTTACACGAAAATAGACCAAGCAAGTGAAGCTACTTTTGAAGCTTGGATGAAGCAAATTGTACGTAATGAAGCTTTGCAGTTTATTAGAAAGAGAGTAAGTGAGAATAAACAATATGAAAGATTTGAGCAAGATTCCATAAGTGATTATAATAGCGAAGAGGATGTTAGTTTTAAACAGGTTCCAGCAAAAATTATTTTAGAACTTATTCAAAATCTCCCTGATGGCTATAGGCTGATTTTTAACCTTTATGTGTTTGAAGAAAATACGCATAAAGAAATCTCAGAGATATTAAATATAAGTGAAGGTACTTCAAAATCGCAATATGCTAGAGCTAAAAAGAAATTGCAAAAGCAAATTATCGATTTTAAAAATAAACAAAATACATAATTATGAAAGAATTTGATGTATTTGAAAAGAATATGAAAGAAGCTTTAGGTGGTTTGGAAGAAACAAAGCCATCCAAAGTCCTATGGTTTAAAATAAGTAGTAGCCTTTTATTTCTTTCCATTTTTAAGAGCGCATATTTTAAAGCTATTATAATAGCTACTGTTAGTGCTGTGGGTATTACATGGTTTATAAATAATTCTAATGCTAGTGATATTAACTCAGAAAGGAATGCTATAAATACTAAAATTGAGAATACAGCTGCTTCTACAGAGGTCGCAAATATTAATAACACTACTTTATTTAATAATGATAACTCTAAGGAACAAGCAAAACAATATGATAATGAAGAAATAAATAAAAAAACAAGTTTACAATTAGGAATAACAAATAATAATAATGAACTGGTCGTTAACTTAAATGCTAATAATGGCCATTTAACAATAGATAATAATGAAATAGATTCTAAACCCAATAATGTTAGTTCAGCTATAACAGTAGAAGATAATAATGATGAAAATTTATTAGCAGTATCGTCTTCAATAAAAAATAATAATACTGTAGAAAATAATGAAACGAGAGTAATAAAAACGGGGGTTATTGTTAATGATAATACTGAAGAGAATACTATTGTAACTAAAGATATACTTAAGAATTATGATGAGGAAACAGCAACACCTACTTCTTTAGAAGATATGAACGCAGAAATAATGATTATGCCAATTCGGAAGTTTAATTATGAACCAAATATGGTGGAAATAGATAATGCGACTCATTCAAATATTCGTCCTATTAAACCTATGAAAAAACGAATAGGATTTAATTATGATGCTTTTGCGGGATTTGATATTGACAATTCTATAATTAGTTTGGCACCAAATGATATAGCCGAAAATGATTTAAATAAAAGCTCAATAATGTATTCTTATAATATTGGTGGCAACATTAATGTTTATAGAGATAAGTGGTTTTTGCGCTTGGGTGTAAATTATAATCAGTATTCGGAAGAATATAATATGAAATCTTCAACACTTATAGTTGATGAATACACATCTACATATTTTATAATTCATAGAGACTATACGCAAACATTAACAGGTTGGAGTGTACAAGGCAATGATTCAATTCCTATTTATAGTCAAACAGTGGTTGAAACCTTTGAGGAAAAGACAAGTACTAATTATGATACTACTATTACAGCAAATAATTATTTGTATCGAAACGATTATTCGTTTATTAATATTCCAATTACATTTGGTCGAGAGTTTGAGTATAAATCATTTATTTTCGATGTAGCAGCCGGTGTTTCTTGGACTAGGGTAATGAAAAATAATGCTAGTATTTTTGATGCAGAGAGTGGTAATCTTATTAATGCTAATGCAGTGAGCCCTATTTCAAAGAAAAATATTTTTAATGGAGTATTGAGTATTGATGCTGGTTATAAATTTGGGAATAAGTTAATCTTTATTCGCCCAGAGCTTTATACTCACTTAAATTCAATTTTTGATAATACATATTTACAAGAACATAAAATGTATCAGTACCGTATTTCTGCGGGGATACGCTTTACAATACAATAGATTATGAAGTTTATTTACATATTTGTTTTATTAATATTCTCTATTTCATCTTATAGTATTACTATAAATGTAAGTGGTGTTGTTGAAGATTTAAATAATTCTCCAATTCAAAACCATAGGGTTGTTATAGAAGTTATTGATACTACAACATTTTATTCGAGTATAGATTCGGTACTTACTAATGCTACTGGTAATTACTCCTATACAATTTCTAATGCTGGTATTTCGCAAACGGCTAAAATAATTATTACTACTCATGATTGCGTGGGAGCATTGCATACATTAAATGCATTTCCTGGAGGAGGGTCTAATTATAATTTCCAGATATGTGCTGGAGGTAACCCTTCCCAATGTATAGCACAGTTCACTTTCTTTGAAGATACAATTATTAGCGGTACCTTTCACTTTATCAATCAATCTACTAATAATACAGTCAATATATGGAAAGTGAACGGAAATATTATTAGTCAGCAGGTAGATTTCACCTATACTTTTAATACTAATCCTTCATCAAATACTGTTTGCTTGGAAATTATTAACTATAATCAAACATGTAATGATAGTAAATGTACAACAGTGATAGTTAATTATTGCAATACTTCATTTACTTCTGTAGTTTCAGGTTTGAATGTGGAATTTGTTGCAAATAGTTCGCCATCGGCTGATTATTATGTTTGGGATTTTGATGATGGAAGCTCGCAAACCATTACCAATGATACAATTCAACATTTATATACAACAGGGGCTGATTATAATGTGAAACTTACGGCCTATAATATATATGCTCAAGACACCTGCTCTGCCATAGATTCTAGTATAGTATCATTATATCCTGTAGGGCAGTTAATAGGCTATGTGTTTACGGGTAATACCTATTTGGACGTTGCTAATGTAGTATTATATAAAAAGAATATTGCAGATGGTAAATTATTAGTGGTAGAGACTACTTCATTGGAAACAGATACCAACACCATGGCGCAGTTTTATCAATTTAATAACAAGGAATATGGTGAATATTATATAAAATGTATTATCTCTGAAAATTCTGCCGTCTATACTCAGTATATTGATACATGGGCTTCACAAGATGCTAATATGCAAATCGTTAGTTGGCAAGGTGCTGAAATGCAATCCTTAAATTCTGACCAACAAGTGGCAAATATCAACCTGAAAAAAGCAGAAGTAATATTTACCGGAGGTGAAGGTGTAATAGAACTATTATAGCCTCGATTATATGGTTGAGTTAAATAGCAATAATTCGGTAGTGGACGATGTCCAAATCGCTATTGATGATAATCATTATTATACTTCAGTCAATAATATTTCTAATAGCATGGATATTACTGTATATCCTAATCCTGTTTCAGATGAACTATTTATTCATATACCTACAGACTACCATTATGATAATGTGGTTAAAATAGATATTTATAACTCTATTGGTGAACATATATACTCCCAAATGATGGAATTTAAAGCCAATTCAATATTAAACATACCATTTTTTAACAAAAAAAATGGTATGTACATAGTCAAAGCATCAGGTACATACGGTGTTTTTGTAAAAAAAATTATTAAATTAGGTGCAACTAATTAAAAAAAGAACATCATACATATAGAGAATCAGAAAAAGATTTTCACAGAAAGAACCTTATTCACAAAAAATTAAAACAATTTATTATGACAAAAAAATTATTATTATTCGTTTTCTTAATAGCAGGAGCAATAGGATTATATGCTCAAACTATTAGTGGTAATGTTACCGATTTGACGGGAGCAGGTATTACAAATTATCAAGTATATATTATTAATAACGACAGTATGAATCCTTATTCATCATCTACTTATACTGCAGGAGGTGGTGCATATTCTTTTAGTAATGTACCAAGTAGCTCTTCAGGATTTGTGGTTTATGTTTATGATTGCCAGCAAAGTATGCAAACTGTAAATTTAGCAGCAAACTCAGGAACTGCAAATTTCTCTATCTGCACTTCAAACCCATCGTCATGTACAGCAGTCTTTTATTCTACACCAGATAGTAGTAATGCTAACTTGATTTATTTTACCGATCTTTCTTCGGGTAATCCAACATCATGGTCATGGAGTTTTGGCGATGGCTCAGGTTCTAGTTCTCAGAATCCTAGTCATACTTATGGTGCTTCAGGTACTTATACTGTTACTTTAAATATCTCTAGTGCAAATTGTTCCGATTCTTATACAACAACTGTTACAGTAGGAAATGTAGTTCCGAGTTGTGTTGCTGATTTTTATTCTTATGCAGATAGTAATAATGTGCAATTAATACAATTTATTGATAACTCTGCTGGTAGCCCTACATCATGGTCTTGGGATTTTGGTGATGGTGCAACTGCAAGTACTCAAAACCCAAATCATACTTATGCTGCTACAGGGAGCTATAATGTTACTTTGAGTATATCAAGTGCCAACTGTTCTGATACATACACTACTACTGTTGTAGTAGGAAATGTTACTCCTGGCTGTATTGCAAACTTCACTTTTGCTCCTGATAGTAATAATACAAGCTTGATACATTTTTATGATGCTTCTACAGGTAATCCAACTAATTGGATGTGGGACTTCGGTGATGGTAATACTTCAAGTCTGCAAAATCCTTTTCACTCATATGCATCTTCTGGGACCTATAATGTTTCGTTAATAATTACAGGAAATAACTGCCAGTCATCATATAATGCAAATGTTATAGTATCTGGTTCAGTACTTTCATACACAGTAGAAGGAAGTATTTATGCTAACAATCTTGTGGTAACAGCTGTTGATGTTGATTTATTTGATGTTACAAATAATGTTGTAGCTTATTCTACAAGAGTTAGTCCAATGGGTACTTATAATTTTGCTAATGTTGTAGCTGGTACATATATTGTTTTGGCAACTCCTGATACTACAGTAATACCAGGATATGCTCCTACTTATTATGGCAATGTTATTTTTTGGTCGGCAGCTACTCAGTTGAATGTAAATGCAAATCAAAGTGGAATTAACATAAACCTTGTGGCAATCCCTGTTACTCCCGGTAGTGGTAGTATTAGTGGTACTGTTAGTACAGGAAACAAATCTAGCGTTGAGAATTTAAATGTATACTTAACTGATGATAATAATAGTGATGTATTGGTTGCCAGTACAACATCCAGTTGTTAATACTCTTAATGTGGAAATGAATATTGAGAAAGCAGCAGTATGTACTTTCAATGTTTATAGTATTAGTGGACAATTAATGTCATCACAACAGCTTAATGTAAATAATGGTGAATCATTAATTAGAATCAATACTAATGCATTAGCACAAGGAACCTACATCTTAAGAATTGAAAATAATGTAAACCAAACTCTACAAAAGCTGTTTGTAAAGTAAGTATTATTAATTAGAGTACAAATTCCCTAATTTGTGAAGCCATCTGTATTATGCAGGTGGCTTTTTTTCTTAAAATGCTGGGCTTAGTAAAGCATTCTTTATTTACTATTAATTTAATGGCAAATTAATAATTATAGTTGTGCCTTTTTGACCTTCCATAGAATCAAAAGTTATTTCTGCGCCAATTATTTTAATACGATTTTCAATATTTATTAAACCTAAACCTTTATTGCTGATTACCTTATCATGATTAAATCCCAAACCATCATCTTCGTACATTAGTGTAAGTTCATTATCGTCATTTACTATAAATTGTATAATTACATAGCTTGCAGAGCTATGTCGGACTGCATTTTGTAATAACTCTTGCACAATTCGATACAAATGGGTGGCCATTATAGTATCTTCCATGTTTTTCCAATTATGAAAATGAGCATTTATTTTTATCTCATCATTTGAAAATAATAAACATAGATCTTTTATTTCATCAATAAAGGCATTGTCTTTTATTAGAGGTGTTACTAATACATGACTCAAATTCCTAACCATCTCAAATGTACTTTGTATGGTGTTTATCAGTAATTTATTCTTTTTATCAGCTTGTTGTTTAATAACTGAAATGTTCGCTCCAATCATATCATGTAGCTCTCTACCCACATTGTCCCTCTCTCTTTCCTGACTTTCAACAATGGCTCTAATAATATCAGATTGATGATTCTTCTGATCTTTAATTAATAACTCTCTTTCGAGATATACAGATAGTGTTTCTTTGCCAATAAGTGTCATAAACATCAATATTTCAAATATTGATCCATAAATAAACATATTGTATACTTGTAATGAGTTTTTGATGATACCTAAATTTGGAAGAATAATGTATAATAATAATGCAAAAGAATATACAGAGTAACCAATTAATAGGGGCAAAGAATTTTTTTTGTTTGCTTTAAATGCTACGAATATAAGGTGAAGTTGTAAAAAGAGTATTGTTGGCCCTGCATAATTATAAACATATGTAGTTATTAGTAATATTTTATTATTTAATGATGCAGGGACTAAACATGATAACCAAGTTAGTCCTATAATAATGTTCAATGCAAATGTTGTTTTCCATAATCGTGGACGTAGTTTGGCTATTGGTGTAATTTCATTTATTAATAATGGTAAAAATATGAATGCCATCAAAACCCCAGTTTGCTTTATATTTGCAGTAAAATTGTATGGAATTTTTGAAACAAAATCGGTGATAGCGCCAAGCTCTCCACTAAATAACAAGCCTGTTCCTATGTTTAAGAGAAAATAATATATAAACATTCTCAACTTTGTTAAAATATAAAGAATTATCGATATTAAAGTTGCAAAAAAGAAGAATCCTTTCCAAAACCAGATTATACGCTCGCTTGAAGTATTTGACTTTATTAAAGCCTTTTCGCTAAGCAAAAAAGACATTGTTCGTAAAGACAGATTATAGTGCTTAATGTTTATGTAGACATTGGTTTTACCAGGTTTTAGTTTTATTAGAAAAGGGTAGCCTATACTTTGAATAGCTTTGTCATTAGGGTTAAATTTCATTCCTAGGCTACTTAAATGTACTAAAGAGCCATTCTCGTCAATGTAAACATTTAACTCATTTATTACTGCATATGGAAAGTAAATATAATATTCTTTTTCTATACCTGTAGGATTATTAAAGCTAAATCGTTCCCAGTATATTGTGTTGTCATTTATCCCTTTTAAACCTTTGGCACTATAAACAAATTCGGCATCTAATATGTTTGTATTACTGTCCTTATAAGAGTATAGATAAGTATATTCTGTTAAATCTAATTCCTTTAAACTATCACTTATTTGTATGGTTTTTATATCACCCTTTGCAAAGGTTGTTATATATATAAATAAAATAAATATAGTAGTGTAAAACCTCATAAATATATGCTATAGCAAAATAATTTTAGTAAAAATTTAGAATAATGTTTAAGATAGTCTTTGTAATTGATTTTAATATTTAATATACAAAAATAAGAAATATTTCAATATTAGCTATTAATTATTATTTAAGAGTATATATTGGTATGTTTTTTATAGATATTAATATGTAATAATAGGCTATTTTTATATCAATATGCTTATGGTATTATAGTTGATTAATGCCAATATTCTTATGAAAATAGATAAAGTATTTATCTTTGAAAAATAAGTATATTTGCTCCTTATCAAATTATAACGAATGGATATTAATCAAGCTAAGCAACGTATTGATTCTCTTACTGATGAGCTAAAACAGCACAACCACAATTACTATAATCTTTCCAAAAGTTTAATAAGTGATTTCGAGTTCGACTCATTATTATTAGAGTTACAAGGGCTTGAAAAAATGTATCCAGATTTAGCTCATGTAGATTCTCCAACTCAAAGAGTAGGAGGCGATATTCAAAAATCGTTTACCACTGTTAAGCATCGATACCGTATGCTTTCTTTGGGCAATACATATTCTAAAGAGGACTTAGAGGATTTTGACCAAAGAGTGCGTAAAGAAATTGAAGGCGATATTGAATATATATGCGAGCTTAAATATGATGGGCTTGCAATAGGTATCAGATATCAAAATGGTGTTATGACACAGGCTGTTACCCGTGGCGATGGTAGCCAAGGTGATGATGTAACAGCAAATGTAAAAA
>NIUZ01000036.1 GCA_002254285.1 Bacteroidetes bacterium 4572_112
ACTCTTAATTATAAAAACACAACCCTCTGTTGAAGAATTAAAGCGACAAATAAACTCCTTAGCATACGAAAGATTAGGCTTATCTAAAGACAAAGACATAGCCTTTGAACAATTAACGAAAAAAATTGAGCCTGCTACTTCTACCGACTTAGTGAAATCACATTACTTCTTTGAGTTTTTAGGAATAAACAAGCCTAATTTAATTGAAGAAAGTGATTTGGAACAAGCTTTAATTAGCAATTTGAAAGAGTTTATTTTAGAATTAGGTAATGGTTTTTGTTTGGAAGCTCGACAAAAACGCATTATGATTGGCGATGAATATTTTTGGATAGATTTGGTTTTTTATCATCGAATTCTCAAATGTCATGTTATAATTGAGCTAAAAACCAATAAAGCAAAACACGAACACATAGGGCAGTTGAAGTCTTACATACAGCATTATAAACGAAACGTAATGCAAGAAACCGATAACCCTCCTGTAGGAATACTTTTGGTTACCGATAAAAATGACACTTTGGTAGAATATGCCATTGCTGATGATGATAAAGAACTATTTGTAAGCAAATATGCGCTGCAGTTACCAAAGAAAGATGAATTGAAAATGTTTATTGTTAATGAGTTAAAAAATAATTAGATAATATGTGGTTAAGAGTTGGTCGAAGTTTAATTATTGATAAAAATAGAACTTTTTCAAAAGTGGGTAAAGCATCTATGCTATGCCAAAAATTTGACCAAGGGTGCCGTTCAACTTCTGCATTTATTGTTACTATTGCAAAAGCTAAACAAGAAAATAATAGTGACTTTTATAAAGACTTTTTAACTCAATTGAAAAAACTAGGAGATAAAAACCTTGGTCCAAGTATTGGTAATCTTAAAAAGACATCGGGTACTTTTGTTTCTAAAGATAATATTGATACACTTGATAAAGCTAGAAACTCCAGAAATTTTATTTGTCATGATTTATTTAAAAATACCATTCGTAAACATTTATTAGGAGATGATTTTATAGATATTGATGATAAATTGCTCAAAGAACACATCATAAATGTTGCAAAAGGAGATTATATTATCTCAAAGTGGGATTATGAAATAGGAGAGAAAGAACCAGCCCCTTATAGTGAGGACAAATATATCACTGACATCTTAAGGTGGATAGGAATTTAATTTTATTCCTGAAAAAACATTTTCAAATTAATAAAACATTTTCAAATTAATAAAACATTTTCAAATGACAACATACCGTTCCAAAGCAAAAGACAGTTACAACACCCGCATGAGGTTTTTTAAATTTCAAAGTATGGTAAATAATGTTCCTTTTGATAAAGAAAATTTCTTAGCATTTAGTATTGTTGAGGGAGAAGAGGATAATATAGCCATAACAAAAATCTACACCACTCAATATTATCAAAGAGAAAGGAGTAATTATCTTAATGGTGTTAAAAATACAGGTTTGACTATTGATGAGATATATAATAAAATGCAAGATATTAACGCCTCTGATGAAGATGATTGGTTTACTGATTATCTTACAGATTTTGAGCATCAATATTCAATAGATCAATTTCGAGAAGATACTCTTGCCGAAAAATGTTATTACTGTCATATTACAAAGAATGATATTAAAACCCTTGTTGCTAAAAAAATGCTCTTTAAGAAGAATGAAAGAGGCTTTACTATGGAGATAGACCGTAAAAAGCCTAATCTTGAATACACCAATGATAACTGTGTTCCTGCATGTTATTGGTGCAATAATGCCAAAACAGATGAATTTGATGACGAGGAGTTCATACCCATTGCAAAACAAATAAAAGCAGTTTTTGATAAAAGGCTAAACTCATGATAATAGACCAGCAAACCACAACCGTATATTTCTCCAATCAACTAAAAGAAGAGAATAGAAAACTGTTTAATCAACTATGTACAATCATTGAGGATAATGGCTATAAAACGAAATTGCTAGTAGGAACTCAAGATTTCTATTGTCGTGATTATATGCCTGTGCAAGTTAATGAGAACAACTTTGTACAATTTGTTTTTCGCCCCGAGGCTTACCTTAAAGTAAAAGAGTTTCAGCATATCACTAATCCTGTTAAAGTACAGCTCCTTAATAAACTACAAAAAGCTCATTATAGCCCTATTATACTTGATGGGGGTAATATCATAAAATGTAAAGACAAAGTGATAATTACAGAACGTGTTTTTAAAGATAACCGTTATCAATTTTCGAATGATAAAGCAATAATTGAACAATTAAAGACAGATTTAAATTGCAAGGTAATAATCATCCCTGAATATCCTGATGAAAAAACGGGTCATGCTGATGGGTTGATACGTTTTATTGATGAGAATAGAGTATTAATTAATGATACCAAAAATGAACCTGAAATGACATGGTTAAAAAAGTTCTTAGAGGTATTAGAAAACGAACAGCTCACTACAATAGAGATCCCCTGTGAGGTGGCTCCTAACCAAGATAAAGCGCACGGACTTTATATCAATTACCTTCATGTTGGTAATCTTATTATTGTACCTCAATTTGGTTATACTAAAAGTGATGAAAAAGCTATGCAAATAATGAATGAGTATTTTGGCAAAACTCATACAATTATCCCATTTAAATCAAAATGGATTTCGGAGTATGGAGGAGTACTTAATTGTAGTAGTTGGGGTATTATGTAAAATTTAACAAAACAAATTTTATGTGAAGTTTTATCCCCCCAAATTTCCTAACATCCCAATGTTAAATAATCATTTACGACAGTAACATCCATGGGTTGCTTATGCTTATTTTTACACTATGAACAATATAAGTATAGCACAGTTGCACCGCAAGTTTATAGAGTCGGCAGGAATATCTACCGATACTAGAAAGATACAGTATGGAGAGATGTTTTTTTGCCTTAAAGGCGAAAATTTTAATGCAAATAAGTTTGCAAATAAAGCCCTGGAACTTGGCGCTTTATACGTTATTATTGATGACGAAAACTATTTTGTAGACGAGCGCACTATCCTTGTTAGTGATGCTTTGGAATATCTACAATTACTGGCATCATACCATCGTCGACAGTTCGATATTCCGTTTATAGGAATAACCGGCACCAATGGCAAAACTACTACCAAAGAGCTTGTAAACACAGTGCTTTCTAAGAAATTTAAGACTCATGCCACCAAAGGCAATTTCAATAATCATATTGGTGTGCCATTAACCTTACTTTCTATCCCAAATGATACCGAGATAGCAATTATAGAAATGGGCGCAAATCATATTGGTGAGATTGCAGAGCTTTGTCGCATGGCTGAGCCAAATTACGGAATTATAACCTCCATTGGCAGAGCACATCTTGAGGGTTTTGGCAGCATTGAAGGTGTTATAAAAACCAAAACCGAACTTTATACATCAGTAAATAATAGCGCAGGAAAGCTGTTTGTAAATGGTGATTCGGAATTACTAATGGGGCTATCAGAGGATTTAACTAGAATAATTTATGGTAGTGACAGTAGTTTTGATATTGTAGGTACTAAAATTGAGAAAAGCGCCTTTGCTTCTTTGCAATGGAAGGATTATAATATTGAATCGCAATTGGTAGGAAGCTATAATTACGATAATATAATGGCTGCTATTTGCATAGGAAATTACTTTCAAGTAGAAGATGATAAAATTGCTGAGGCAATAGAAAATTACGCTCCAGAGAATCAACGCTCACAATGGAAAAAAAGCGATAATAACGAATTAATTATTGATGCCTATAATGCCAACCCTAGCAGCATGAAGGTAGCCATAGAAAGTATTGAGCAGCTTAAAACTGTAAATAAATGGCTAATACTAGGTGATATGCTAGAGCTTGGAAACGAAAGCAGTAAAGAGCATAGCGACCTTATTGATAACATTGACCCAAAATTACTTAAGAGTACTATTTTTGTGGGTCCAGAGTTTATAAAAGCTAGCAAAGGTAAAGACCTAATTTGCTTTATTGATACAGCATCGGCAGCAATATGGCTTGAGGATAATCCCATAACACAATCCGTAGTATTAGTAAAAGGATCAAGAGGAATTGCATTGGATTATATTGGTCGCTTGGTTGATGCTTTTATAAAGCGCCAGCACCTTACACCTGATTTAGTGGCCTCACATGGTCATACAGTTTTTCATAATCCAGCAGAGGGATATACTTTACAAATAGGAAACGCCGCAGCCATTTCGCCACATATAAATTGCAAATTGGTAAGTGATTTCCGCTCTCAAGATGTGGCTTTAGGCGGACAAGGTGCACCTTTGGTTCCAATAGGTGATGAACTGCTTTTTACAAAGTATAAGGCATGTATAAACCTAGGTGGTGTTGCAAATATTAGCACAAATAAAGAAGGTGAGCGCATTGCTTGGGATATAGGATTCTGTAATATGCCTATGAATTATTTAATGCAAGAGTATGATAAGAGCTATGATAAGGATGGGGAAAACGCTTCCGAAGGCAGCATAAACAATGGGCTGTTGCAAGAGCTGAACAAATTAAAATACTATAAACAAAATCATCCTAAATCACTTGGTCGTGAGCAATTTGAGAATGATATACTTCCATTACTTAAAAACTCAGAGACAAATACCAAAGACAAACTTCGCACATGGGTAGAGCATATTAGCGAGCAAATAGCCGCAAGTTTAAAGGATATTTCTGGAGAAATACTAATTACGGGAGGCGGAGCTTTTAATGGTTTCCTTATTGAAAACATAAAATCAAAAACAGAGTCAAACATTATTATTCCTAACAAACAATTGGTAGATTCTAAGGAAGCACTTATTTTTGCGTTCCTTGGTGTATTGCGCTTAGAGGGCGAAATAAATATCCTTAGCTCGGTAACAGGAGCTAAGCGAAATCATTGTTCAGGAATAATTTCATAATACAATAATACTATGACACAGCAAGATATAATAAACGAAAGCATACAATATTTTAAAGATAAATTCTCAGGAGAGGCCACTGGTCATGATTGGTTTCATATACAGCGAGTATGGAAATTATCGAAAAATATAGCCAAAAAAGAAGGCGAAATGGATATGTTTGTTGTGGAAATGGGCGCATTACTACACGATATTGCTGACCATAAATTCCATGATGGAGACGAAAATATTGGCACAGTGAAAGCTGCTGAATATCTTGAAAAATATGATATTGAGGACGAGCAAAAGCAAAAAATTGTTGATATTGTAAAGGAAATCAGTTTTAAAGGACAAAGAGTTCCAACAAAAATGAGCAGTAAGGAAGGCGAAGTGGTACAGGATGCCGACCGACTTGATGCCATGGGAGCAATTGGCGTAGCACGTACTTTTGCTTATGGCGGATCAAAAAATCGCGAGATTTATAACCCAATTGTAAAACCCGTTTGCCATACATCTTTTGCTGCATATAAAGTAAGTACTGCTCCAACAATAAACCACTTTTACGAAAAACTGCTAACACTAAAAGATAGAATGAATACAAATACTAGCAAAAAGGAAGCAATACGCCGACATGAGTTTATGGAAAGTTTCTTACAGAATTTTTATCAGGATTGGGAAGGATCCTTATAATTGTTAATGGTTAATTATTAATGGTTAATGGTGTACTTTTCGGGCTTTTGTTTCTTATCCCTGCTAACTGAAGACTGAAGACTGAATAGATAGTACCCATTTACCAATTTGAGGTATTGCAGCAAAATTATCTACTGGGCCAACATTACCAATTCCAGGACCAATATTACCAAGTGATGATATTGATGCACCTATTGCTGTATCAAAATCAAGACCAAGAGCAGTCATAATAAAAACACCTATTCCAAAAATTATACTATAAAAAAGTAAAAATCCCATTACGGAAAAAAGAACATCTTCTCTTACCGATTTGCCATTATATTTGATTGTAAAAAATGCTCGTGGGTGAACCATTTTTTTAAGATGAAGGCCTGCTGTTTTGAATAATAATAAATGACGAATCATTTTTATACCTCCACCAGTGGATCCGGCACTACCTCCTGTAAACATCAGCAACACAAGTACAAACCATGCTACTGTAGGCCAAAGAAGATAATTATCGGTAACAAAACCTGTGGTGGTAACAATTGAAACTACTTGAAAAACAGTGTTTCTAAAATATAGTTCAAAATCCCCATCGAAGTTATATATAAGTATAGCAGTAATTAATGCTGTAGAACCTATTATGACCCCACTATAAAACTTAAACTCTTCATTTTTAAAAACTTTACTCCATTTACGCTTTGAGAAAAAATAGTGAATGGAAAAGCTAACTCCTGCCAAAAACATGAATATAGTAATCACATATTGAACATAAGGTCCAAAATGCGCTATACTATCATTTTTGGTAGAAAAACCACCTGTGGCAAGGGTTGCAAAAGAGTGACATATTGCATCAAAGAAATCCATCTCCCCTGCCCAAAGCAAAATTGTTTCAATAAAGGTAAGTACAACATAAATAAACCAAAGTCGCTTGGCAGTACCTGTAATAGTAGGGTGAAGTTTGTCAGTTGTTGGACCTGGAGACTCCGCAGCAAAAAGCGTTGAAGCTCCCACTCCCAAAAGCGGCATTATGGCTAATGTGAGTACAATTATTCCCATTCCACCAATCCAATGCGTCATACTACGCCAAAAAAGAATATTCTTAGGCACGGCTTCAATATCCATAAGAACAGACGAGCCAGTGGTTGTGAAACCTGACATTGTTTCGAAAAAAGCATTGGTGAAATTTGGTATACTACCACTGAATATATATGGCAAAGTACCAAAGAGTGATATTACTACCCACGCAAGGCTCACTATCATATATGCTTCGCGTTTGCCTACATGTTTTGAGTTCTTCTTCCCAGAAATTCCAAAAACAAACATTCCAACTCCAATAGTTATCAGAGAGGATTGTATAATCGGCCACGAATCCTCGCTATAGTATATGGCAAAAGGAATAGACAGAAGCATTAAAACACCTTCAATAACAATTAAGGAACTTAATGACCTTGCTACTTCTTTTATATTTATATCTTTGGAACCGAGCATCTATATTTCTAATTAAAAAGTTTATTAACTTTCAAAACACAGTTAGGAAGGGTAAATACAATTACCTTATCTCCTGCTATAATTTGTGTGCTTCCACGAGTAATTACAGCCTCATTATTTCTGATAAGCCCACCAATAATAGCGTCTTTAGGAATATCGAGATGTAGTATCTTTTTAGAAGTAATATAAGAGCCCTCGGCAGCAACATATTCAAGCACCTCAGCATCTACTCCACTTAACATTTTCATGGATTTTATCCCTTGACCAAGGGCGAACCTTTCGATATAACTAGATGCAATTAGTTTCTTATTTATAATTGTATCTATTCCCACATTATGAGCTACATCAATAAAGTCGATATTTTCGATTAGTGCAATGGTCTTTTTTACACCGTATTTTTTTGCCAATAGGCAAGTAAGTATGTTTGTTTCCGAATCGCGAGTAACAGCAATAAAAGCATCCATTGAGCTAATATTTTCGTCTTCAAGCAAACTCAAATCTCTAATATCACCATTTATAATAAGGGTGTTATTTAATTTATCACTAAGCTCAAAACACCTAATGGTTTCACCTTTTCGAACAACAGCAACAGCTCTAAACCCCATTTCACCACGCTCACGTACAATCTCTTGTAATGATTTATTAATCACCAAAGCTCTTTCGTCAAGCTTAATACTAAATAATGAAAGTTTACCTTCTGAGAATTCAAAAATCTCGTCAGCAGCTGTTTGTTTTATCAATCTCGTAATTTCAATTGATGCAATACGCTCAGGACTTACAAGGTTATCTATTCCTAGCTCTTTAAATAGTTTTTTATTCTCTGGTTTAAGGTTTTCAATATTAGAAACACGAGCAATACAACGTTTTGCACCAAGTTTCTTTGCCAAAATACAGGCAACAACATTGGGGTTTTCGATGTGCATTACCGAAATAAATAAATCTGCCTTATGGACTCCAGCAAGTTGCAAAATTGATAACTTAACAGCATCACCTTGCAAAGTGAGAATGTCAGCATCATTTGAAACTTCTTCCAAAAAATCTTGATTAGGATTTATAAGGGTAATATTATGTTCTTCATCAGAAAGCAATTTTGCTAGGTGAGATCCCATTTCCCCATCTCCGGCTATAACAATGTTCATTGAGACTATTTATGTGATTCAAAAATCAAAGGTAATACAAAAAACCAAACTCTGTATTTGACATTCTAAAAACATCAAATACTGAGCTTATTATGACAATCTATTTTAATAAAACTTTCTGAAACCTACAATTTCACGAGCTTCTTTAATTGTTTTAACTGCACTTTCGCGAGCTTTTTCTGATCCCATTTTTACAACCTTGGCAAGGTATTCGTTATTGCCTTCAAGCTCCAGAATACGCTCACGGAATGGCGCTGTAAAATTAATCATATCCTCGGCCAATTGCTTTTTGAAATCACCATATCTAATTTGGCAATTATTATAAAGATCATCAAAATGCTTCATTGTATCCTCAGCAGAAACAATTTCCATAAGGCTAAAAAGGTTTTTTATTGCCTCAGGTTTTTCTTGATTCATTTCCGTTGGACCGGAGTCTGTTTTGGCGCGCATAACTTTTTTACGAAGCTTTTTAGGATCCTCGCCAAGATAAATAGCATTGCCTTCACCTTCTGATTTTCCCATCTTACCGCTACCATCTAAGCCCGGCACTTTTACCAATTGCTCACCAAAGTTAAATGGCTCAGGAATTGGGAAAAATTCTTGCTTATACATATTATTATAACGACGGGCAAAGGTGCGCATCATTTCTAAATTCTGTTCTTGATCCTTACCCACTGGTACTTTTGTAGCTTTATGTAAAAGCACATCGGCTGCCATAAGTGTTGGATAAGTTAGCAATCCAGCATTCACATTATCGGGCTGTTGGCGTACTTTATCCTTAAAGGAAGTAACGCGTTGTAGCTCTCCCAAATATGCGTTCATATTCAAAAGTAAATATAGCTCCGATGTTTCGGGCACATCACTCTGAATGTATAATGTCGATTTTTCAGGATCTAGCCCTGCCGCAAGATACTCCACCAATACATTGCGTACATTGCCATGCAAATCTGCTGGCGTTGGATGCGTTGTCAGTGAATGATAATCTGCAATAAAAAAATAGCAGTTGTGCGAATCCTGCATTTTTACAAAGTTTTTTACCGCACCAAAATAATTGCCTAGGTGTAAATTTCCCGTAGGTCTTATACCGCTTACTACTGTTTCCATGCGGCAAAGGTAAATAATTATTCTATGGAAAAAGACATAAGAATTAGGAATTAGTCTGCCTGCCAGTAGGAAGGGAATTAAGTCCCGATAGTTATCAAGATAAGAATTGGCAAACCTATACGACAGTCCATAAACTAGAAACCCAATTTTACAGTATGACTGTCTGAATTCTTTGTAGTGCTATACGAATAGCCCTTATACTTAGCAATTTTCTCCAAGTTGAATACTTCCTGCTCAGTAGCTACAATAACATCTAACTCCTTAGCCTTATGATTGAGCAATGTATTCTTAAGCTGATGCGATGCATCAGGAATAGGTAATCCACGATGCTTATCTATTTGCATACCTCTTGTGTCGAGCGTATTTCCCTTAATATTTAATGGAATTCTATATTCTTTCATCAATCGTTTTCCCGATTTCTTCCAATCTTCTTTACTAAGGTCTTTCTTGCCAAATAATGCACAATGGCAAGTACCATATTCTTCAATTTCATCATCAATATACTTGCAAGGACAAATCATTGCTTTATCATTTTCCTTACCTCCTGATGGATCAAAACAAGGACAAAATCTCTTCGAATAAATACCCTCCATTTCCGACAACCAAATTTTAAGATTTGTAGCTATCATTTTATTTGGATTTACATCGTAATTCTTCTTTTCGGCATATTGCTCAATCCATTTAGACTGTTTATCAATCTCTTTCTTATATTTAAAGTAATCCTTAAAAAAGGCTATCATCATTTTTATCATATTCAATATTTTCTGTTTTTAAAATCATATTTATAGACTATTAATTATGTCTACAACAGCTCTTTTGCTAATTTCAATGAAAAATATTTAAGCCTTTTGGGAGCATTGAATAATCTTCTATTAAGTCTGAATCAATTACATTATTAATTCTTTTTTCAGTAATTAGTGACATTCTTTTCATAAAAAGTAGTGCCGAAAGAACTACACCAACCTCTATTGCAACTGTAAGGTCAACAAAAACAGTTAGTAAAAATGTAGATAACAGAACAAGAATATCGAAATAGCTTGATCTTAATATTGAGATAAAAGAGCGCCATTCGCTCATATTATATGCTATTACAATTAAAATTCCTGCTAAGCACGACATGGGAATCAACTTAGCCCAAGAACCAAGAAATAGCATTATTAATAATAGAGTAATGGCATGCACCATTCCTGCAATTGGTGTTCTACCACCATTTTTTACATTAGTTGCCGTTCTTGCTATAGCTCCTGTTGCTGGAATACCACCAAAGAAAGGAGTAACAATATTAGCAATTCCTTGTGCAATAAGCTCGGTATTGGATCGATGTTTACCACCAATCATTCCATCCGACACAACGGCTGATAATAAAGATTCTATACTTCCCAATAGCGCAATAGTAAGTGCTGGAGCTATATAATGTTGTAAATTATCGAAATGAAAATTA
This sequence comes from Bacteroidetes bacterium 4572_112, assembly GCA_002254285.1. Lineage (GTDB taxonomy): Bacteria > Bacteroidota > Bacteroidia > Bacteroidales > UBA1556 > UBA6267. The sequence goes on from NIUZ01000036.1 coordinate 10,724, forward strand.
GGAATACTGAAATGAATTTCGCTAGGTATTTCTCCAAAGAATGTTTCAATGGTTGTAACAGGTAAATCCAAAATATGTACTAATAAGGTTATCAGAATAATGGAAATAAATGATCCAGGGATTTTTGAGATTATCTTCTTTGAATATATGGTAATTAGTATAGTTACTATAGTTATTAGTAAGGCTGTAATATTAATATGATTGATATTATCAAAATACATTACCCATTTTTCAATAAAATCTGAGGGAACTTTATCTATGGGAAGTCCCAAAGCGTCTTTTATCTGAGTTGAAAAAATAACCAATGCTATACCACTGGTAAAGCCAACCACCAAAGGGTGTGGAAAATATTTTAATAATGTGCCTAATTTCAATAGACCAAAAGCAATTAGAAAGAAACCTGCCATAATAGTAGAAATCATAAGACCCTCTATTCCAAATTTCTCTACAATACCATAAACTATTACAATAAATGCACCCGTTGGGCCTCCAATTTGAACACGACTTCCTCCTAAAAACGATATTAAGAACCCGGCAACTATTGCTGTAATCAATCCTTTCTCAGGCGATACTCCCGATGCTACAGCAAAGGCTATAGCCAAAGGTAATGCGACTATTCCAACAACTATCCCCGATAATACTTCGGTAGATATTTGTTTTCTATCAATTCCTGTTTTTAATAATGTGAAAAACTTTGGGTTAAAGATTTTATTCATTTATACCTCCAATTAAATAATAAGCGGCAAAAGTAGAATATTTATATACAGCGAGATACTCTTATGTATTATCATAATTACATATTATGCACTACAAAATACATAACTATAAACGGATATGATTTTCAATTTCAGAATTATCTTTATTCTTCCTATATGGATTTTCAATAATACAAAATATAACAATCCTTATAACCCACAAAAAAGCATCTACAATTTAATGTAGATGCTTTTGTTTTTTTAATAGAAAAGACTATTATACCGATTCAAAATCAAAATGCTCTTTTAGTTCGTTTCACTCCTAAGAGAGCTTTGATTTAATCTCGGCATAAACCTTTGTAAATTTACAATGCACTTTCAGCGCATTTTAAATAACAATTGGTATTACATCTTATCCATTTCTGCTTCGTAAGTTTTCTTGAAACGCTCTTTATCATATAGAACTTCCATTTTCTTATCTCTAGAGATTCCTTTGTCAATTCCGTTAAGAATAGTCTCTTTATCTACTTCAATAGCGATAAAAGTTTCGAAAGAACCATCATCTTTTTTACCAGTTTTTTCGCAAGTAACTCTGATATCAGCAAGCTGTTGCTTCACAACGTCGCGAGTCATATTTTCGAAAGTTTGGTTAAATTCTGTTGCATCAGCAGCATCCATCTCATTTACATAACGCTCTGTTACCGACTTCAATGTAGAGCTAATAAGAGAAGCTAAACGTTGTTTTGTCATCAATAATGCCTTTTCGCGTGATGTTGCTAGATCTTTACTTTTTCCACTGCTTGATGCTCTAAAGAATTTCTTATCAGAATATCCATCCTTTGCACAAGGAATAGTAATTTCATTGAATCCACCAGTGTTTTTATCTACTGACTCTACTGCCTCTGCTTCTTTTGCCCCTCCACATGACACCATTAGGAATCCTGTGATCATTAGTAAAGCAAACATGCTAATTTTACGTGTAATTGTTTTCATAATCTGAAAAGTTTAATAATTAATTTGTATTTATTTATTCTAATTTATATTCAATCTCCTTATATACATTTACCTTGCCAAAAACTACTTTAATATAGTATAGCATTCAAAAGATCACCAAAAGAATTATTTCTAATTTCCTCAGCAATTTTTATATACGATTTTTCTAAAGCTACATCTAATTTATAATCAGCACCTTTATATTTTTCTGAAGAGAAAGTATATATTGTTTCTCTCTTTATTCTGTCTTTTACCACTGCCGAATAAGAAACATATGCAATCTGTATTTTACTGTTTTGATTCTTGAAATTTTCGTGAGAGTTAATCTCCATAATCATATCTGACTTTCGTAAATTATCAACAATAGTAAATCCTTTATTCCCTACCGATTGCGCTACGGCATCTTTTACATAATGCGAGTATTTGCTATCGGTTTTGTCCTTAATATATATTACTGGCAATTCAAAATCCACAGCTAATAATATGGGATTTGTTTGAAATGCATCATTAATAAATTTCAGCATTTTTTTATCCTCAGCTTTAATACTCAAAAGCTTATCTTTCTCCAATTGCAACTTTACGTAAGTGGTAGTTTTCGAGAATTTAATTTTATCAAGAGCTATTTTGCTCATTTTATCTTCCGAAAAAATTGTTGCCTGATAAGGTAAGGACGCCTTACGATACGATATCCTAATTGGAAAACCTTTGAGTATATTTCCATTCTTATTTACCACTTTCAATCCTACCTTACTAGAGAAAGAGTTTTTGGTATTAAGAACGATATTCTCGGAACTAAGTACTAATTTTATCTCCGAAAGCATTTCACTAAGTTGCGATCTAATTTCAATATCAAGTCTTTTATCCTCATCACCTATTGTATGATAAACAGGCTCATTCCAATATTTTTTTAACTCAAGCAATGAGTTTGTTAAAGTCATTATTGCTGAATTATAGTTCAAATCCTTAATCTCTTTTTGAGCCTGACTGTATTGAGTATATGCTCTATCAGCTGCTGCTTTTTTGCGCTTAGCCTGTATGCTTCTCCATTTTTGCTTCGAAAGGCGATAGTACACCATATACATACGGCCAGTTTCATATTCAGCAACCATAGTATAGCCTTCCAAATCATTACGCATTTCCATTTCAATATATCTAGAGAAATCTGACTTAAATCCTCCATTATCTTCCACCGACGAAACTATGGTATTAGATTCTATGGTAACACTAATTTCTGAAGCCAAATCATTTAGAGCCATCTTTTTAGCAGCTTCCGAATAGTTGCTATAACTTGCTTTACTTATTTTGGCAATACCCACATAATACATATTATTAATGGGACGTTGCTTTACCCAAACAGGGGCTTCGGACATCTGTTTGGCCTCAAGTTTCTCCTCTTTAGAAGCGCCACAAGATATCAGTAAAGCTGTCAACAAAAAGTAGACTATTTTATTTATATTTCCCATTATCGTAATTTACTAACTATACTTGAAGCTATTTTATTAGCAGCAAAGTTATTATACTGTTCTATTAATACTCCCACAGGCTGCAATGTTCGTGGAGCTTTCAATAATCTTTTTATCTTACTTCTACTACTGCCACTACTATATCCATTGGAATTTACTGCAGGGTATAATTCACTTTTATTACCACTATACGTAATATAATGCACATAAGAGTCGATGCTTTTGCGGACAATATCAGTGGCCACAATCTCTGAACTACTTAATGAAATCACTTTATAACTAGTGGACATTATTAAGTTTCGCGACTCACGAAATTCATAATAATATACAGTTTTAAACTTAGTTTTATATCTTGCCTTACCAGCTTCGTCATAGTATTTTTCCTTATAAGCTTCTCGAGCTTTTATTTTTTCCTTCCTTAATGGCTCATGTGAGGTGTTATAATTAGTAACATCAATTACTACATTATACTGAGCACTAGCTATTTCACCAACCTCCAAATCATTTTTACTCAATCCACTTAATGCCAATTCTTGTTCCTTAAGCACTCTGCCCAAATCTTCTCTATCAACCACTTTAATAAATGGATCCCTAATTTGGAAAATAGAATTTACAACTTGCTGCTTTATGGAGTTTGAGTATGAGCTATACCTCTTACCTTCTCCACTAGTTAGTGTAATATATGTTTGCCCTTTGGCTAGCACATAGTCCCTATGCTTTTTAGTGTCTTTATAATTTCCTACCCTCTGCAAAATCTTACTATAAGCATCATAAGCATCTCTATATTCCTTATCGTTCTTTAATTTTTCTGCCTTTCGATAAAATGGCTCCAAATATGCAATATTTCTTAATTCGGCTACATCCTTAAAGTTTTTATCGAATTTATATATTTCATTAAAGCATTTCTCTGCTTCATCAAACTTTTCAATACTAATAAGATCAAGTCCCCTATCGTATTTTTGAGTTAAATAACTATTAAGTACTTCTGTATATTTATTTTGTGAATTAACAGGAATCTCTAATTTTACGTGCACTCTATCAAGTTTTTCTTGATAAGTAAGGGCGTCCAAATAGGCATAAGTGGCTCTTTCGTAATCTTCTTGAATAGCGTATTGAGAGAACTTTCTTAAATAATCATTCAGCACTTTTGTTCCAGACCGCTTAACGCCTATTATTGCATCGGTATTATTAGGATTACGTTGAATAGATTGATAAAATAGGTCTGCAGCGGCAGTATATTCTCCTGCATTTTCGAGTACAGTAGCTTTTTTTGATAAGCTCTTAGAGGTTACACAACTTACTGCAATTAATGCTAAAAAAGGAAGTAAAAGTATTAGTTTTCTCATAAAACAATCATTAATTTGTAAATTTTATAATAATAAAACAGAAATGTAAAAATAGTGATATATTTCACACTTCTATCAAAACCTATCAAAAAACTTACCAAAGCTTATTTATTCTTTTATTAGTTGCAATAGAATATGGAAAATGAAAAAAATATTTACATGCATTATGATAAGTATTGCTATTATTGAAAGCATTGCGACGCTATAAAGCAAAAAATCCGTAGCAGAATAAACTACTACGGATTTTCATCTAGCGATAACACTAAATTTATTCTTTATACGCCACATGCATTAATGTTTCACCAACGGCATTAAGGCTATATTTTGATATCTTATCCATATTATCTTCCATAGTATGCCAATGCTCAAAAAAGCCTGAAGTAGTACTTGGCGAATGATGTATAATATCTATTGTAGGAATATAGGCGTACTTATTGATAAAAACATGATCGTCGAGAACTCCACCACCATTTTCATCCTTAAAAACATCGCCATAACCAATGCTTTTTGCAATTCGCCATACCTTAGCAATTACTCCAGGTGCATATTGATTGGAGTAATACTCATGGCCAAAAGTAGCACCTTCGGCACCTATCATATCCAAAAGGATTCCAAACTGAGCATCATAACCTGCAATATGTGGATCTTTAGCCCAATGCTGCGAACCTAAGCACCAAGTTTCTTCACCATTAGCACTACGCTCAATACTAGCATGCTGTCCGTAGTCTTCAAGATCGAAAAGTATAATATCAACACCAATATTTGGCTTAGAAATACTCATTTGGCGAGCAATTTCCATCAATACTCCTACTCCACTTGCGCCATCATTAGCTCCATCAATGGGAGTATAATGTTTGCTTTCGTCAGCATCGTGATCTGCAAAAGGACGCGAATCCCAGTGAGCACTAAGCAAAATTCTTTTTTCAGCATCAGGATTTATTGCTGCAATAATATTTTTCCCTTCTAGCGTTTTACCATCAAAACTCCTAGCCTTAAAATCTTGTTGGTATACCTTTATATTAAGATTCTCAAAAAAGTTCACAAAATAAGTAGCACATTGTTTATGCGCATCAGTCCCCGGAACACGAGGTCCAAACGCTACTTGCTCTGCCACATATTTATATGCCGAATCAGCATTGAATTGAGGAACAAATACTTTTTTAACTTCAGCCTTACGATGTACTTTGGCTGTTTGCTGCTCATTATCACCACAACTGGCAATTAAAAGAAGCATTATTGCAATTGATAAAAATTTTATTCTCATTGATTATAGTATTATAGTTCCCATTCCGCACCGTCCTTAGTATCTTTTATTGCAACACCTAGGTCGGTAAGTTGATTTCTTATATCGTCGGCAGTAGCCCAGTCTTTATTCATTTTTGCTTGATGACGCATTTTCAAAAGCATATCAATAAGGCTGCCACTCATATTGGCAGAATTATTAGACTTTTCTGAAGCTTTAAAACCAAGAATTTCGAAAACAAAAATATTGAATTGTGCTTTCAATAATTCCAAATCGTCAGCAGTAATGGACATCTTACCAACCTTGATGGAGTTAATAGCTTTCACCACATCAAAAAGATGAGCGATAAGAATTGGCGTATTAAAATCATCGTCCATAGCCGCATAGCACTTGTTAGCCCATGCTTTCACATCGTAATCCGACTTATCAGAAGATTTAAGCTCGGCCAATGTTTCGGCAGCTTTCATAAGTTTATCATAACCCTTACTAGCAGCAATAAGAGCCTCATTAGAGAAATCTACAGTAGAGCGATAATGCGCTTGCAGAATAAAGAATCTAATGGTCATAGGCTCATAAGCCTGCTCAAGAAAGTTGTGATTTCCACTAAAAAACTCATCAAGAGTTATGAAGTTATTCAATGATTTACCCATCTTTTGTCCATCGATGGTTACCATATTATTATGCATCCAATATTTAGCTGGCTCGCAGCAATTTGCCGCTACACTTTGTGCTATCTCCGACTCGTGATGAGGAAATTTAAGGTCCATTCCACCACCATGAATATCGAATTCGTTGCCAAGATATTTGGAGCTCATTGCCGAGCATTCCATATGCCAACCAGGGAAACCACTTCCCCAAGGCGAATTCCAACGCATAATATGTTCTGGAGAAGCATTTTTCCAAATGGCAAAATCTACTCCATCACGTTTTTCATCCTGACCATCGAGGCTACGAGTATTCTCTCTTACATCCTCAATATTTCGGCCCGAAAGCTTTCCGTAATTATGTTTTTCGTTGTATTTTTTTACATCAAAATATACTGAGCCTTTTGATTCGTAGGCATATCCTGAATCCAGAATTTTGCTTACCATTTCCATCTGCTCAATAATATGTCCCGATGCACGAGGCTGAATACTAGGACGCTGCACATTAAGTGCATCCATACTATCCATATATCTATCGGTATAGAACTGAGCAATTTCCATGGGCTCAAGCTCTTCAAGACGTGCTTTTTTTGCAATTTTATCTTCACCATGGTCAGCATCATTTTCCAAATGCCCCACATCAGTTATATTACGCACATAGCGCACCTTATAACCTAGGTGTTTCAAATAGCGAAATACTATATCAAAAGCAATACCTGGGCGAGCATGCCCAAGATGAGCATCACCATATACTGTTGGACCACATACATATAAACCCACATGTGGGCTTTTAAGTGGTTCAAAAACACGCTTCTCTCGAGAAAGTGAATCGTATAATTTCAGTTTATTTTGCTTTATTTCACTCATATCTATTATTGTTTTTACAATAGTCTTTTTACATTCAAAAACATAAGACTATTGCCTATAAAACTTCAATCAATTCTATTAATAAGCTCCTGTAAATTGATCCAAGAAACGCTTATCATTTTCGAAGAAATATCTTAAATCCTTCACCTGATATTTAAGCATTGCAATACGCTCTACTCCCATTCCGAAAGCAAAACCAGTGTATTCGTCGCTATCAATACCGCAATTAGTAAGAACATTAGGGTCAACCATTCCGCAACCCAAAATTTCTAACCAACCTGTATATTTACATACATTACAGCCCTTGCCACCACAAATATTGCAGCTAACATCTACCTCTGCCGATGGCTCAGTAAATGGGAAATATGATGGGCGTAATCTTATTTTTGTTTCCTCACCAAACATCTCTTTGGCAAAGTATAATAATGTTTGCTTTAAGTCCGCAAAGGATACATTTTTGTCAACATAAAGTCCTTCTACCTGATGGAAGATGCAATGCGCACGAGCCGATATAGCTTCATTACGGAAAACACGACCTGGGCTAATTGTACGAATTGGTGGTTTTTGTGACTCCATTACACGAGCCTGCACCGATGATGTATGGGTTCTAAGAGCCACATCAGGGTCTTTTTCGATAAAGAAAGTATCTTGCATATCACGTGCAGGATGCTCTTTAGGAAAATTAAGCGCCGTGAAAATATGGAAATCATCTTCCACCTCAGGACCTTCAGATATTACAAAACCTATGCGATTAAATATATCGATAATCTCTTTGCGCACCATAGAAATAGGGTGACGAGCACCAATATGTGAGAACTCTACAGGGCGAGTAAGGTCAAGCTTTTTCTCTTCTTTGGAGCTGCTATTACCCATATTTACCTTAAGATCGTTATACAAATTCTGAGCATTATTCTTCAATACGTTTACCAACTGCCCAACCTCTGGTTTTTCTTCCTTTGGCACATTTTTGAAATCTGCAAATAATGCTTGAATTTTACCTTTCTTACTCAAATATTCTTGGCGAAAAACCTCAAGCTGTTCCACCGTTTCAATTTTTATATCTCCTAATTGCTTTTGCAATTCTTCAATCTTCGATTTCATCCTCTATTATATTTTATGTTTTTATTGAATGTTCGCAATAATTATCTCCATGAATAACCATTGAAATCATTATAAAAATTTATTCTTCAATAAGTTCTACTGTCATTTTAATATCTTCTAGTGGTCTATCACCAGGAGCAGTTTTTACAGCAGCAATTTTATCAATCACTTCCATACCCATTATCACCTCACCAAAAACAGTATATCCCATAAGGTCTAAAAATGGAGTACCACCTTGAGTCATATATACCTCTTTATGACTAGGAGCTATACGTGAGCCAGCTTGCTGTTCCATCTTATTAAGTTGCATTTGAGTATAAGTTTTACCTTGTACAATATAGAATTGACTTCCCGAAGAACGTCGCTGTGGATTCTGCGCATCGCCCATACGAGCTGCTGCTAAAGCACCTTTTTTATGAAATAAATCCTTATGGAATTCGGCAGGAATAGTATAACCTGGGCCGCCATTACCATACATTGCACCAGCTACAGCAGCTTTTGATTCAGGATCACCACCTTGTATCATAAAACCCGCTATAACTCTATGAAAAAGAGTACCATTATAAAAGCTATCTTGAGCAAGTTTAATGAAATTGTCACGATGTAAAGGTGTTTCATTATATAGCTTAATAATTAAATCGCCATATTGAGTGCTGATTTTTACCAACTGCTCTTTTTCTTTCTTTACATCAGCTTCATTTACAGCTTCTGTAGTATCTTTTACCTCTATTTTGTCTTCATTCGACTTTTGTACGGTGCTAGAGCATGAAAAGCTCATCAACATTAAACCAATTACCAACGCAAAACCTAATACTATTCTTCTCATAATGTGTATTTTATGTAATATTAATCTTATTTGTATATATAAGTATGCAAAAGTAGTAAATTATAGTTTTGCTTTTAAAAAACATATTGTATTCCTATAAATTATGTTGCTAAAATTATTTCTTTAATAAGCACATAAATTGCACGCCTATCCCATATTACTAAAGCTAAGAAAACCGTATCAAAAAATCAGAATTTTGTTTGATGTCATTAAACATTATTTCGTATTTTTGCATATTAGTCATTGCTTGAAAGCTATGATAAATAAAGCAATAGAAAAACTATAATAAAAATAAAAAACAACATCAATTCAAGTCATTAAGCTATTGCTTATCAATTTTTTAACATAAAACCGACAAATAAATGTATAAATTTTACTTTATTTTTTTATTTCTTATCACCGCCATATTTTCAGCAAGTGCCCAATACAAAATGGAAATTTCTGCAAATTATAATATTCCTATTTCAACTGATTTTAGCAATAACTTTCAGAATGGATGGGGAGGAAGAGGTGAAATTCACTATTTTTTTAAGGAAACAGGATTTAGTGCTTCGTTACTTTTTGGCTTAGATGGCTTCCGAGCTAATAAAGAAGTTGAAGATGCTCTTATTGATACAACTTTAATATTTGATTACGAATACGAGGTTCATTCTTTCAACTTTCCGCTATTTGCAAAAGCCAATTATACTTTCTTTAACCAGCAGAAGTTTAATATAATAGTAGGTGTTGGTATTGGCGGTTTATTTATGGAATATAAAGCAAAACAGATTGGCAAATACACCTCTGATGGTTATTCTCAAGTATTAAAAGATTTAGGATTGGTAAATCAAAACTCAATGTTGCCAAGTACATTAGTACTACAGAAGGAAGAATTTGCTTCAGCAAGTATAAATATGATGTGGCCGATATTTACCGGAGGAAAAATTAGAGCAGCAAACAAAGCCATGGATGCAAGTATTGATGGCTCAATGTACGAAATCCAAGAGACTAAGGAAAAACTGAATACCGAATTAGTAGAAAGATATTATGGATATAGACTTTCGCTACGAGCAGTACAATTATACGAAGAAGTATATAAAGCAATGCTTTTGCACCAAAGCAATGCTCAAAAGATGGAAGAAAACGGAATGATTTCCAGAGCTCAAACTTTATATGCCAACCTTTCGGTTTCGCAAGCAAAGGCTGATTTGCAAGCGTCAATAAATACTGCAAATACAGTAGAAAACGCATTAAAGAACACCATTGCTGATGATACTTCTGAAATCAGAGTTATATCAGAGCTGTTTTTGGTAAAAGATATTGAAAGTGTTGATCATTTTGTTAATTCTGCCATTAACCACAATCCATTATTGAAAAATGTGGAATCGAAGAGAGAAGTGGCACAGCAGAGTTATAATATTATGAAAGCTAACTATATGCCTACTGTAGCAATTGTAGGAAATAAAGTACTGGCAGATTATCAAATGGCAGAAATGGTACCACGCTGGTTTGTGGGAGTAAACCTGCATTGGACCATATTTGATGGCACATCACGAAACTATAAAACACAAGCAGCGAAAGCTACTGTACAACGAGTTGACTATATTCACGAAAAGGCAATAAAGGACATTTCTACATATGTAAATAAGCTCTATAATGAGCTTCAATCGCATATTGAGCAGTTGGAAACAATGGAAACTACTTATGAGTTTGCTGTGGAATATCAGCGAGTTCAGGAGAAAGCTTTTTCGGAAGGATTTGCTACTTCAAAAGATTTGGTAGATGCTGAAACAACCTTGGCTAAGGTGAAAGTTGGACGATTGAAGATAATGAATGACTATGTACTTTCACTGGCAAAATTGTTAGAATTTTCGGGAGAAGCAGAGAAATTTTTAGAATATAGCCAACGCGAGGATAGAGAACGTGAGGAATTTAAAGAAATAAATACTGAGGAATAAAATAAACAAGCATATGAAATCAAGGAATATAATTATCGGAATAGGCACTATACTAGTGATAGCAATGATCGCCGTAACGGCTTGGATAATGTCGAATCCGCCAGATATTTTATTGCAAGGTATGGTAGAGGCTAAACATATAAAGGTGGCATCTAAAATTCCTGGTAGAATAAATAAGATACTTGTGGAAGTTGGGCAAAAAGTTGAAGAAGGAGATACGCTTATAGAAATTGGAACTCCTGAGCTTGATGCAAAGAAAGTACAGGCCGAATCGGTACATAATGCTGCCGAATCGCAAAGTGAAAAAGCGCAGAATGGTGCTCGCGAGGAGCAAGTTCAGGGAGCTTATAACTTATGGCAAAAAGCAAGAGCTGGTTTAGAAGTTTATAAAAAAACATATGAGCGAGTAAAGAAGCTTCATGAAGAAGGCGTTGTGGCAACACAAAAGCTCGATGAAGTAACCGCAAAATATCATGCAGCACAACAAGATGAACTAGCGGCAAAAGCTATGTATCATATGGCAAAAAAAGGTGCTCGTGTGGAAGACAAAAAAGGTGCTGCGGCATTAGTTGATCAGGCATCGGGAGTATTACAAGAGTTAGATAGCTATTTGAGCGAGGCTCAGGTGAAAGCTCCTATTTCTGGTGAGGTAGCTAGCCTTATTTCTCAAGAAGGCGAAATTGTAAACTCAGGATTTCCAATTGCTACCATTGTAGACTTGAATGATGTATGGTTTACCTTTAATATCCGAGAGGATTATTTAAGCAAGGTTACTATGGACAAGCTTATAACTGTAACAGTGCCTGCTTTGGATAATAGAGAGATTGAGGTGATAATAAATTATATTAATCCTCTTGGTGATTTTGCCACATGGAAAGCCACTAAAACTACTGGTGATTTTGATATGCGTACTTTCGAAGTAAAGGCTAAACCTATAGTTAAAACTGAGGGTTTAAGACCTGGCATGACAGCCTTAATAAACTGGAGCAAGCAACAATAAAAATCAACAAACACTCATAATTGCGATATGCAAACGGGATTTAAAGCTGTACTAACAAGGGAACTAGCGCGAATGCGATCAGAGTCCATATATCTATGGATGTTATTGATTTTGCCCATAGGTTCATTAGTGTTTTTTGCATCGATGTTTGCCGAAGGAAAAGCTGAAAATTATGCTGTAGCAATTTACGATGCTGATAATACTCCCATGTCGCGAATGGTAAAATCGTGGGTTGATGCTACTCCCGAAGTGGAGTTTACAAATACCGTTTATTCTTTGGAAGAAGGTCGCCGACTGATTGAAAAAGGTGAAGTATTTGGAGTATTAATGCTTCCTAAAGGTTTGGAAGATGGTGTTTATTCTGGCGATCCAAAAAAGATTGTATTATTTTATTCTAATCTTAACTTAAGTGCTGGTAGTGGTGTAAGCGTTGCTACAATTAAAACCATAAAAACAATATCGGCAGGAATAAATCTACAAAAGCGACTTTCTAAAGATAAGGAAATGTATGAGCAAGCTTTTGAGAGCATACAACCTATCCACCTCGACAAACATACACTTTATAACCCATATATAAACTACGCCTACTATCTTGCAACAGCATTATTTCCAACAATGTTGCTAATGTTTATTTTAGGAACAACCATTTATATTATCGGCAGCGAGCTAAAATACTACACTGCTGAAGAATGGTATGCAAGTAGCGGCAAAAGTGTATTAGTAGCGGTGTCGGCAAAACTGCTTCCTTATACAGTGATATTCCTAATAGAAGTAATTTTTATGAATACGCTGATATTCTATCAGATAGGAGCGCCACAGAATGGTGATTTCTTTGTATTAATATTTACCGAGGGGTTATTTGTAGTCGCATATCAAGCAATGGGGGTTTTTATGATATCTGTATTACCAAATATGCGATTAGCATTAAGCTTGGGAGCGGCCTATGCATCTTTGGCATTTTCGTTTGCTGGGCTTACATTTCCATTATTGGCAATGCACCCTTTAATGCAAGGTTTTGCACATATTTTTCCTCTGACACATTATATGAATGTATATATAAATGAAGCAATGAAAGGTCTTGACATCATTTATTCTTTACCATCTTTTGCTTGGTTAATGGGATTTATTGTGCTTCCTTTTTTATTAATACCACGTCTTAGGGCATTCATGACCAAAGATAAATATTGGGGGAAAAGTTAAAACCATTTTCTTCCATAAAAAACATTATAGAATTTGAAATTAGTAAATAACATATTGAATTGGATTGATGACTTCGTAAACATATGGTTTAACGAGTATAAAATTATATTTAGGGATGCTGGAGTAATTACTCTATTCTTTGTTGCTATACTTGTATACCCCTTGATTTATTCGTTTGCATATGACAGCGAAGTAGCCAGAGATATACCAATAGCAGTTGTAGATCAAGATAATAGCGACCTTAGCCGCAAGCTAATTATGATGATTGATGCTACTGGTGAGGTAAAAATTGATGTTGTAACTCCAAATTTTAGATATGCCAAAGAATTATTTAGCGAGTCGGAGGTAAAAGGTATTATTCATATCCCTAAAGATTTTAACAATAATATACTGGGTTTTAAACCAGCAACAGTTTCGGTTTATGCCGATGCCGCTTATATGATTATTTACAAACAAATAGTAACTGCAGCAACATATTCTGTTGGTACTATGAGTGCTCAAATAGAAGTTATCAGAAAAACTGCCAAAGGAGAACAAATTGAAGAGTCGATGATCGAAAGGGATCCGCTACCAATAGAAACTTACTCGCTTTACAACCCTCACGGAGGATATGCTACTTATGTAATGCCAGCAGTATTTATTATGATTTTGCAACAGACTTTATTTCTTGGTATCGGCTTATTGGGTGGTACTTTTAAGGAAAAAGGATACGATAATCTATTGATAAATATTGGTAGAAAAAGAGGAGGAGCTTCTGCTGTGGTCTTTGGAAAAAGCCTTGCTTATTTCAGTATTTATCTTATGAATGCTGCCTATGTAATAGTAATAGTATCACGGATGTTTAGCCTTCCGATGCGAGGGAGCTTTTTTGATGTTTTTATCTTTATTTCGCCCTTTCTTTTTGCCTCCATATTTATGGGGTTGACAATAGCTGCTTTTTTCAAAAAGAGAGAACATGCTCTCATGGTTCTGCTTTTTTCTAGTATTCCCATAGTATTTCTTTCTGGTTTTTCGTGGCCTACAAGCGCAATGCCCGAATGGTTATTAGCATTAGCAGCATTATTTCCAAGTACTCCTGGTATTAAAGGATATTTGGCTTTAACATTAAGAGGAGCACCTTTTAGTGATGTTATTGGTGACCTACAGCATATATGGATTTTGCTAGTATTCTATTTTATCACCGCATCAATACTAATGCGAAGGGTGCTAAGAAGTAGCTTTAAAGTTGTAATTGAGAAGAAGGGTTAAAACATTAATAAATTTATTTTCCGGTATGAAAAAGTATTCTTTTACATTATTAGTTCTTATTATTTTCTTTAATACCTCTTGCAATAACCACAATAATGAGGTTGTAGTTTATACAAGTGTTGATCAAGTTTTTTCGGAACCAATATTAAAGGATTTTGAAAAAGAAACTGGCATTAAAGTGAAAGCCGTATACGATACCGAAGAAACAAAATCTACAGGCGTTCTAAATCGACTAATTTCCGAAAAAAATAATACACAATGCGACCTATTTTGGAGTGGTGACCCTATCCGAAGCAATGTACTTAAGAATAAAGATATACTTATGGCTTATGAACCTGAACTTGCAAAAGATATAAAAAGTGTATATAAAGATCCACAAGGATATTGGATTGGTTTTTCGGCAAGAGCAAGAGTACTTATTTATAATAAAACCCTACTTGCAGAAAAAGATGTACCAAAATCCATTTTTGATCTTACAAACCAGAAATATAATTCTAAAGTAACTATTGCAAACCCATTATTTGGCACTACTACTTTCCATATTGCAGCTTTATTTTCTATTTTTGGTGACAGTATATCCAAGGCTTTTCTTACTGATTTAAAGACCAATAACATAATTATTGCCACAAGCAATGGCGATGTAAAAAAACGAGTAATGCAAGGCGAGGCTTATTGTGGAATAACTGATACCGATGATGCTTTTGAAGCCATGAAAGAGGACAACAATATTGGAATTGTATTTCTCGATCAAGATAAAATTGGAAGTTTGATAATCCCTAATACTGTAAGTTTACTCAAAAATTCACCAAATACGGAGAATGCAAAAATCCTAATGGATTACCTTTTGAGCAAGAATACTGAAGCCAAGCTTGCCATATCATGTGCTCAAATGCCACTTCATAAAGGTGTTGAAACTCCTGATGAAGTTCCATCATTAGACAATATAAAAGCAATGAATATTGACTATAAAAAAACGGCTCAAAAGCTTCAAGAAATTCAAAACTATCTGAAAGAATGGGTAGAAAACTAATAAAAAATCCCATATATATAATTGTATTCTTATCATTTGCTTTTTTGGTGGTAAGCCCCGTTATTTATACAATTTTTGAAACTGCCTTCGATAAACATTCCTTAGATAATTTCATATCCATATTTGAAGCCAATAATTTATTTCTTTTATTCAAAAGCATAAGTCTTGCTTCTGTAATTGCGATTATTTCCACCGCCTTGGGATCTATTTTAGGATTCCTACTTTATAGGACTAATATAAAATATGCTCAGTTTTTTAAAATTGCGCTATTAATTCCCCTATTTATCTCACCATATATACTTGCTGTAGCATGGAAAGATTTGTTTTTTATGCTCTTTCATTCTAATATAATATCCTCATATGTGGGTGTAATACTAGTTCTTAGCAGTATATACACTCCCCTTTCGATGCTAATTATTGGAAGCGCTTTGGCAAATATTGATTCGCAATATGAAGAGAGTGGGCTATTAATCACAAAATATAAAATAGTGGTATTAAGAATTATTTTCCCTCTGATAAAACCAGCACTTATTTCATCATTTATTCTTGTATTTATTTTTAGCATATCAGAGTTTTCTGTGCCTTCATATTTCGGAATTACGGTTTTTACAACTAAAATATTCACTCTGTTCTCAGCATTTTATAATTACTCCTATGCCATAATACAATCATCACTATTGATAGTAATATGCATACTACTATTATATTCTGAAAGGAAATATATTGCCGATGCACCTTTCCTTTCATTCGGAAATAGAGGTTGGAATAAAATCCCATATAAACTAAAGCGCAACTCCTCTATAATTGGCTTCATTATAATTTTACTAACCATAGTAATCTCAATTTTACTACCATTTACTATCCTATTGATACAATCGTATGCTGGTGGAACTATGGTTTTAATAAAAGCATTTAATTTATTATCATCAAGTATTATTAATTCAATAAGCTTAGCATTTACAGCGGCTATATTTATTGTTGTTATAGGATTTATAGCAGCATATTACTCAAGTCAGAAAGAGAAAGGAATAAGCGTATTCGACTGGTTATTACTATTAATTTTTGCAATTCCATCCATAATATATGGCATTAGCTTAATCAACTTTTTCAATCGCCCAATATTTAACCTAATATACTCCAGCAATGCAATATTAATAATTGCTTATGTGGGCAAATTTTCTTTTATTGCATCAAAATTAATTGGCAATGCCATTTCACAAGTTCCAAAATCATTGGACGAAGCAGCACAGATAGTGGGGATTAGTTTATTCCGTAGAAAACTAAGAATTCTATTACCACTTATATTACCAACATTATTTGCAGCCTTTGTATTAAGTTTTATATTTAGCTTTTCAGAGCTAGCCACCACAATAATGATATACCCACCCGGCAGCGAAATTATGCCGATTAAGGTATTTACAATTATGGCAAATGCACCGCAATCGCTAATAAGTTCGATGGTGTTAATAGTATTTGCGCTAACAATAATTATTATCACAGGATTTTACTATCTTGCAAAACC
Source organism: Bacteroidetes bacterium 4572_112 (assembly GCA_002254285.1). Taxonomy (GTDB): domain Bacteria; phylum Bacteroidota; class Bacteroidia; order Bacteroidales; family UBA1556; genus UBA6267. The sequence goes on from NIUZ01000036.1 coordinate 27,839, forward strand.
TTTGTTCAATAAAATATATTAGACCAATGATTGAGCTAAAAAACATACATAAATCTTATGGAAATAAGGCGATAATTCAGAATCTTGATTTAATAATTAAGGATAATGAACTTACATGCTTACTCGGTAGTTCGGGAAGTGGCAAAAGCACAATTTTACGCATTATTGCTGGACTAGAAGCCGCTCAAGGAGATGTAACTATTGACAATAAATTAATGAATCACAATAATGAGATATTAATTCCACCGCATAAGCGTAACCTGGGTTTTATATTTCAAGATTTGGCATTATGGCCACATTTTACTGTATTTGATAATATTGCTTTTGGTCTTAAAGAGCAGAAAAAAATAAGCACCGAGCAGATTCATGATAAAGTAATGGAGATGCTTAGTTTCTTTGATTTACAAGAGCATTCTGACAAATATCCTAATCAGCTTTCGGGAGGGCAACAACAGTTGGTGGCAATATCGCGCTCTTTGGTTTTAGAGCCTAAAATACTACTTATGGACGAGCCGCTTGCCAATTTGGATGTGAAGCTAAAGAGAAAGATTCTTGACCTAATAAAGAAACTTAAGAGCGAATTTAATCTCACAATTGTATATGTTACCCACGACCATAAAGAAGCTTTTGCCATTGCTGATAATATAATTATTCTTAATAAAGGTAATATTGAAGCTATTGGTAATGTTGACGAAATCAAAAATTCGGAAAATGAATTTACTAAATACTTTTTAGAATATTAATATCAAAAATATAATTATGAAACGAACATGACAAATTTTAATCTTATACCAATTTGGTATCAAAATACACTATAAATAAATTGGAATATATTTTCCTATTAGAAGACAAAAATTATTTGCATAAAAGCCTGTACTGAGCATGTCGAAGTATAGCTATGGAAATAATTTTTAAC
>NIUZ01000037.1 GCA_002254285.1 Bacteroidetes bacterium 4572_112
GCTTTTATTACTATTGCAAAAGTGGTGATTTTTATACCTCCACCTGTAGAGCCTGAGCCTGCGCCAATAAACATAAGCATCATAAAAAGCATAAGTATAGGTACGGATAACACACTCATATCAACGGTATTAAACCCTGCGGTTCGTGTGCTTACCGATTGAAAAAATGCCGTAAGAATTTGTTCACCTATCTCTTTGGATTTTAAAGCCGTTTCTTGCTCAAGAAAGAAGAAACCTACTGTACCAATGCCAATAAGAATAAAAGTCATACGCATAGTAATGCGAGTCATTACACTGTACTCCTTCCATCGGAAACGAAAACGCTCTTGAATTTTTCTGACACCAAAAATATCTTGAAGAACAAAAAAACCTATTCCTCCTGCAAGTATTAACCCCATGATTATTAGCTGAAACATCTGCATATTCTTTTCGCCAATCATCAAAAGATTATCACTAAATAATGAAAACCCTCCATTATTAAAGGCTGAAATTGAGTGAAATATTGAAGAGAATATCTTATCACCTCTTGAGGCAAACTCTATATCTTCCCATGAGAAAAATAGTAGAACACTTCCCACTATTTCAATAATAAGTGTCCATTTAAGGATATTACGAAGTAAACTTTTGGTATCAGAAAGCTGTTCGGCACTTAGTAAATCTTTAAGTATTGATTGGTATTTTAGCCCACCCATTCTTTTGGACATTATTGCAAAAAATGCAGCAAAAGATATAATATTAATTCCTCCCAACTGAATCAAAATCATAATAATAAGTTGACCTTTGAAAGTAAAGAAGGTAGCTGTATCGAGCACACTCAAGCCTGTAACACAACTAGCACTAGTGGCGGTGAATAAGGCATCAAGAAATCTAATATCGTGACTATGCGTCATTTCGGGAAGCATCAATAATGAAGTACCACCTAGAATAAGCACAACAAAAGACAGTACTAGTAATTTTGCAGGACCAATATTAATGCTACTAATTTTTGGCGCAGTAAATCTTAATTCCAATAAAGCTATTAGTAAAAAGTAGGCTTGAAAGATCAATAAACTATGATTGTCAACAAAAACTCTTAGGCTCTTTATTACCAACAAATCTTCAAAAAACACAGGACTGACAGCATTAATGAAGAATAGAAACAATATAATACCTTCAATCCACCTTTCGCGGATAAATTTTCGGGGATGGAAATCATAAAAAAGCATTATCAAATAACGAATCAGAAAATATATAAGGCTAGTACGCACCAATATAGTATTGATACGAATAGACTCAGCCGTTTTGGGGAAACCATAAAAATATACAACTCCAGCAAGTACAACTGAAACCAGTAATAGGCTAATAATACGCATGAATTGCAGTACATTATCCTTAGAATCAAAAAGGACAATATTTACTCTTTCACGTATTTTCTGAAACCATTGTCCCATATTAATTATTTATCTCAACTAATTTCAAAAAATCCTTTTCACGACCAAAAATCACTAATTGATCGTCTTTCTGAATTATTGTATCAGACTGAGGCACTCCTGTAATATGTAGTTCAGCCTCTCCATTTTCATCAACTTTAGAGTCATGTTTTCTTTTAATGGTTATAAGATTAACCTTATAATTCTTCCTTAGTTGTATTTCACTAATCTTTTTACCTATAATATTTTTGGGAGCTTTAATCTCAATAATAGCATATTCGTCAGGCATTTTCATAAATGATAGTAAGCTTGGATTCATCAAGCGCTCAGCAACAACTGCCCCTACTTCAAACTCAGGCTGGAATATGTCCTCAATACCTAATTTCTGCAAAATGAGCTTATTGGCATTGCCTTTTGCTCTTGCAATAATACGTGGCACTTTTAATTCAATAAGATTAACAGCACAAAGCAATAGGTTTTCAAAATTCTCGCCAATGGCAATAACCACAGCATCAAAATCTTGAATATTTTGTGACATCAGTGCTTTTTTATCCGTAGCATCCAAAGCTACAGCATAAGTAACGTCTGACGAAATATAATCAACACGGTCGGGGTTTGAATCTATTGCCATCACCTGAGCACCTTTTTCAGACAATGAGCGTGCTATAGCCTCGCCAAACTGCCCCAATCCTATTACAGCAAATTGTTTGTTCTTCATAATTCAACTAATTATTAATGGTTAGTGGTAAATTATTAATGGTTAATTATCAATGATTAATGCAAATCTAATTAATAATTAATAATTACCTCGCTCACTCCACTACTAAGCTTATTTACTTGTATTTGAGTTGAGATTCTTTCTTTAAGGCTTTCTACATGAGATATTACACCAATCATTTTGCCTTGTGATTGCAGAGTTTCCAAAGTAGAGATTACAGTCTCTAGAGTATTATTATCCAGCGTTCCAAATCCTTCATCAATAAATAGAGAGTTTATTTGCACATTTTTACTAGCCAAATCGGACAACCCCAAAGCTAAGGCTAGGCTGATAATAAATTTTTCGCCACCGCTAGATGTATCAACCAAGCGCTCTTGATCTGTTTGATAATGGTCAACAAGTTTGAAATTAAGCTCCTCACCAGGTTTATATTGGGAGCTCATTATAAGAGAATAACGCTCATTCAATTTCAAAAGATGCTGATTTGCTTTATGAATTAAATTCTGCAATGTAAGTCGCTGAACGTACACACTAAAAGCATGTTGCGAGCCTCCCAAAACCTTCATAAGTTTACTCCATTTGTCATAAATACGTTGCTGAGTATTTATTTCATCAGTTATTCCTTTATTGCGAGCACGAATAGCACTATCCTTGGCAAATATATTTCTTATCTCGCCAATACGCTCTGCATTCTGCTTTTCCTCTTCCGTTTTATCAGCTATTTGAGAACTAACATCTTTCCTACTTTCCTCAAAATCCTTTTTCGCATTATGTTTCTCTAACTGCGTATTTGTATCAGCTATACTTGTTCGTAGCTGAATACTTATTTCGTTTAGTTGTTTTTTAAGTTCTGAGATTCTTCGCTTATCTTCATCAGAAAGCAGAGCTATCTTAACCTCATCAATCGTCTCAAATTTAGAAACTTGCAGCATTTCTTTAAAAACCTCATCTACCTTTACAAACTCTTCATCCAGAGTAGAAATAGTCTGCACACAATTGTCAATATCAGCACTGTACTGCACTTGCTGCTGCAAAAGCTTATTATATTGTTCCTCCAATATTTCATTACTCTTTGTGGCTTCAGAAACACTCTCCTGCAATTCTAATTGCTTTTGTTCTACCTTCACTCCTTTTGGCAGGATGCTTTCTCTAGATTTTTCTTCTGTAGTATATTCAGCCTTGCTTCTCTCTATCTCAGCTATTCCTTTTAGTAATAAACTATTCTTTTCAGCAATAGTTTTGTTAATGGAAGTAATCTCTATTTCTAGCTTAGATATCTGATTTTGCAACTCAACAGATTGATCTTGTTTCTTTTTAAACTCTCGAAGTTTAGCTTTCATTTTATCAATAAAAACAGCATACATAGCCTCAGCAGGGAGCTCATAATTAAATTCCGAAAATTCAATCATTAAAGAGTCAACTAACTCTTTTAATTGTATTTGCAAACTACTATTTTCAGTCTTAACATTCAAAATAATCTGAGAAATAGACACCAATCTTTCAGTATAACTTAACTCCTCTTTCTCTAGTTTAGTAAGCTCTGTTTGAGTTGAGTTTAGATTTTGCTTACTAACTTCCTTATTCTTAATTATTGCAGATATTTCTTCTATTTTATTATCTAATTGTTGTTTTTTACTTGAAGCTTCTGAAATCATCAAATCAATTTTATCAATTTCAGTAATAAGAATTCCCAGAGCTTTGGCTTCAAAATCTTCCAACAATGTCTTGGCTGATTTCTGATTTTGAGAAATATTATTTTCAAAAGTCGAAATACTATTATCACCAATTGCAATACTCGTTTGCAAAGCTGAAATAGCATTATTTCGTTTCTCTATATCAGTTTTCAATTTGGCAAGCTCAGTTTTAGAGCCCTCCGCATCAACATTATTATAATACTCAACCATAGGATGTTCCACAGAACCACAAAGCGGACAAGCTCTACCTTCTTCTAGTTTCTCACGCTCTGCCTCTAAGTTAATAATATGATTTTGAAGCTCTATTTTATCTTCCAAATGTTTTAATGATTCTTGTTTAGATGCCAATAACTGCTGCTGTTCTAAAATAGAAGACTGCTCTTTTTCCAGTTTAGATTTAGCCAAATCAATCTTAGAATTAAGTTCTTCATTTTGTATTTGCAAGGCATTATACTCAATGGATTTATTACGCACTTCAATAAGCATATTCTCCTTAGAAATAGCTATCTCCTTTTGCGAATATAGTTGCGTAATATCATTTCCCTCAATAGCAGAATCAAATTTGGCAATTTTGTTCAATAGCACATTCAATTTCGCTTTAGATTCAGCAATATTACTTTTACATAACCCTTGTTTAATTGTAAGTTCTTCTTTTAATTTTGTATTATCATCTATTGATTTTGTATTTTTTGCAATTTCAATTGAAATATTATTTCGCTGAGCCAACTTCTCGTTCCAGTCTATAATTTTATCCTCTGTTTTAGATACAGTATTATTCTCAGTGATATAATTATTTACAAGCTTCAAATCACTCTGTTTAGCTTTTTTATCAGCGTCTTTGATGCTCAATAAGTCGGTGTTTTCTTCAAGTTCTTTTCTTACACCTATTACCTCATCTTGCAAATTACGCAATACTGATTCTAATGTTTCTAACTTAGTATCACACTCAGTAACAGCACTCAATTTTGGCTGCCATTCCAACTGCTCAAGTATTGCTTTATCTTTCTCCAACTTCGCTTTACCAACAGCCGTTTTAACTGTAGCAATTTCATTAATAAGCTTTTCTAATTGTAAATTCAGCTTATCCTTTAATTCATTTTGCTCAATTTTAGTTTTAGTAATCCTGTCAAAATTAGAAATACTTAATCGGAATTCTTCGGCATTATTATTAGATTCCAAAAGCTCAAAATCATGCTTATTTTCTTCAATTTTTGCTTTATGAGCTAGCTCTTTCTCTGCTAATTCTTTTTGTTTTATTGTCAACTCATCAGCATGCTTATACCATTGCTCAATGGATTTTAATCTATTTATCTCTTCGGATAAATTCGTTAGTTTTTCTTCGATAATTTTATTTTCAGTATTAAGCTCGGCTCTTAGTTCATCCGAAATTAAGTCTACTGAGTTTATCCTATTTTTTATCTCTTCTAATTTCCGCCTTTCTGAATAAATTCTAGCATTTATCTCCTCGCCTATACGTTTATAAATCTCCTCTCCAGTAATTTGCTCAAGTAGTTCGCCCTTAGTTTTTTTGTCTGCAGAAAGAAAAGCTGCAAATTCACCCTGAGCAAGCATTACTGACCTAAGAAACTGCTTAAAATTCAACTGCAATATAGCTTCTACCTGCGTTCTAACTTCTGATACCGACTCGGCAATTATCTTACTATCGGTGATATTCTTTAATCGTACTTTTTCATCAATATTTTTTAATGGTTTCCCATTTTTCTGCTTAACCCTTATTCCCCAATATGATTCATAAAGTATTCCTTTATTCTCAAAATGTAGGAGAACAAAAGCATTAGCAGAACCATAACTAACAACGTCTTCAAGGCTAGCCTTACTACTTCCCGAATTAAACCTTGGCACCTCTCTGTATAAAGCTATGGAAATAGCATCCAAAATAGTGGTTTTTCCAGCTCCTGTTGGACCTGTAATTGCATATAATCCAACATTCTGGAAAGCATCAGACTCAAAATCTATAACAATAGGCACATCACTTTTCAATGAGTTTATATTCTGTAATTCTATCTTTAATATCCTCATTATTTGCCCTCCTTTATTAAACTTACAATCTCGTTAAAAGCATCAAGAATATCCTCATTTTCATCCAAATTGAATTCTTGCTCCTTGCACTTTTCCTTAAAAATTTCTACTGGAGAAAGGTCTTTCACTTCCTTTGCCTGTTGATTTATTTGCTCCACACCACGAGTATCTCGAGCATTTTTAAGACTCACTTTTAGCACTTTTAGTAGCTCTTCTCCAGAATTAAGCTCATTTACATATTGCTGAATTTCAGCAAAACCAATTGTATTATTAGCCTCATTATCAATCACCACCTCTATCCAAGGCAATAATTTCTGTTTAGTATTTGATATTAATTTCAATTCAGATTTACAATATTCCAAATCGCCAGTAATTTTAATAATATTTCGGAATTTGGGGATAATTATATCTTTAATATCTGAGATTTCATTATTCGTAATTTCTAATTCAATGATTTTTTTATCATAATTCAGCTCACTAAAGCTAAGAATATTTGGTGAACCTGAATATCTTATTTTATCATTTTTGGCCACAATTTGTGGGCGATGCAAATGCCCTAGAGCAATATAATCAAATGATTTAGGGAAATCGTCAGCAGCAATATCGCCAAGGCTACCAACATATATACTCTGCTCACTATCCGAGGTTTTGCCTCCAATTGCAAAAAGATGACCCATGGCTATCTGTGGATATTTACTCTCATTTATAGATTCACAATAATCAGCAGCGGCAGTATAATGTCGCATCAATGCTGTACGATAACGCTCGGTAATTTGCTCAAAATCTTCACCAGAAACCGCTCGGCGGATATCCTGATCACGAAGATATGGCACAGCAGCAATTATTACCGATTCACCATCAACATCATACTTAAAAACCTCCTGCGATAAATCTTCGCTAGCCCTACCAACCACATCTATGGAAAGTGCATGAAGCAAAGCCTTGGGAGCATCAATATTGCCTGGCGCATCATGATTTCCTGCAGTAATAAGCACATGCTTGCAAGAAGTATTTCGTAGGTTTATCAGAAAATTATAATACATCCTCTGACTCTGAGTAGAAGGCACACTTACGTCAAATATATCGCCAGAAATCAATAGAATATCTATCTCTCGCTCAGTAATAACATTCGTTATCCATTCCAAAAATAACTCCTGCTCCATTTGCTGCGATTGCTCATGCAAACGATGCCCCAAATGCCAATCTGATGTATGTAATAATTTCATTAATTATTAATGTTTAATTGTTAATGCCAAGACTGCCTACTGCCTACTGATTACTGCCTACTGATTACTGCCTACTGAATACTGCCTACTGATTACTGCCTACTGATTACTGCCTACTGATTACTGCCTACTGAATACTACCCGCCGTAACCGCAAAAATATAAATCGCCAGCCAATAAGTCGAGAGTATAAGTATTTCAGCAATTTTGAATTTACCAATAAATTTATCATAAGAAATAACTGCATCCGAGAATGAGAACAATAGAGAACCCACTGCCAACATTATATATACCGAAGAAGCATCGTTAAGCATTAAGCCCACAGCCTGCCAATTCATTATCATTATAACAAGTATATATACAGCAACGGGAATCTTAAAATCATCAAGTTTTTTGAATAAAAACATATAATAAGAACCCCCTATTATTACTAAGGCTACCAAAGCAATAATATTAAAATTAAAGCCAAATAATAGTGTAAAAGCGTAAGTAAAAGCAATATGTGCAATTAGAAAAGACGACAGACCTTGCAGAAAATATTTTTCGGAAATAAGAAATATATCACCTATTAAAGAGGCTAATAAACCCAAAATTATTATTAACGAATAATTTGATGGATTTGCCATATATGTCATTACCGCTATACTTATTATCAGAATAGTAGTAAGTGGTTTAAAAACAGAGAATAGTTTTACATTTTTCTTTAACCGAAAAACAATTGCTATCAATGCCGAAATAAATGTAAATACGCTGAGAAATTCTATAATCATTATGGTTTTTTGATAATTTGATGAACTACCAAAATTATGAAAATAATAGCTACATTTTTGAAGTATTTATGAATAAAAAAAGGTGGATTTACAATCATGTAAATCCACCTCAATATTTTGCATTAAAAACACAAAGTATTAGCTGTTTCTATAAATAACTATTCTACATATAATACCAAGCCCTTAAGGTATTCTCCTTCGGGATGATAAATATTTTGAGGATGATCAGCAGGCTGCGAAAGATGGTGAAGTATTTTCACTTTTCTACCAGCATGTATAGCCGCTGCAAGTACCGTTGATTCGAATAAACGACGGTCAACTACCTGTGAGCATGAGAATGTAAATAGGATTCCGCCCGGAGCCATATTCTTAAATGCCGTAGCATTCAATCTCTTATAACCTTGTACGGCCTTATGACGCACTTTTTTGTGCTTAGCATAAGCTGGAGGATCGAGAATAATAAGTTCATAATTCTCAGGCATATCTTTCATGAAATCCATGGTATCTACCGCAAAAGCATCATGCTGTTCGCTGGTATAACCATTAAGTTTTACATTATCGTTGGTAAGGTCTATTGCCTTTGCCGAGCTATCAACCGAATGCACTAAAGTAGCGCCCTGTTGCAATGCATAAATCGAAAAACCACCAGTATAGCAGAAAGTATTAAGTACCTTACGACCTTTAGAATACTGCCCTACCAACTCACGATTGTATCGCTGATCGACAAAGAAGCCTGTTTTTTGACCACTTACCCAGTTTACTTCAAATTTATTTCCATTTTCAAGAGCTACAATAGATTCCTTTTCGCCCATCAAAAACTCATTTTCTATATCAAAAGCAGTGCTCTTTGGTAAGCTCTCCTTAGATTTTGCATAAATAGTATGAATTCTATCGCCATAAATCTCTTGCAAGATTTTAGCAATATCGTGACGAATAAGGTACATTCCTATGGAGTGAGTTTGCACAATGGCAGCCCCAGCATAAAAATCTATCACCAAGCCAGGTAAATTATCCCCTTCGGCAAAAACCAAACGGTAGATATTAGTTTCAGCATTGTCAATTAAGCCAATGGAAACACGCATATTATATGCTGCCTGAATTTTCTTTTTCCAAAAATCGTAATTAATCTCCTCATCTTCAAAGCTCAGCATTCGCACAGCTATAGAGCCATCTTGCCAATGCCCTTGACCCAAAAATCGGTCTTTATTATTATATACATCAACTATTTCGCCCTCATTAGTTTCACCGTAAACTTTCTTTACTGCTCCAGAAAACACCCATGGATGCTGACGTATAACCGCCTCGTCTTTACCCGATTTTAATACAATCTTTACTTTATTCATACTCAATATTATTGCTTGTTTTATATTTTGCAAAAGTATGGTTTTTTTATTGTTTAATTGTTGATTTGTTTAGGAGGTTTATTTGTAGGTTGAAAGAGGTTCTTTGTTCGTTGTTCTTTGAAAGGCTAAAGGTTAGCTAAAGGCAAGGTTAAAGGCGGCTAAAGGCTAAAGGTTAAAGGCTAAAGGTTAAAGGCTAAAGGCTAAAGGCTAAAGGCTAAAGGCTAAAGGCTAAAGGCTAAAGGCTAAAGGTTAAAGGTTAAAGGCTAAAGGCTAAAGTTCCTGTTATCGGTCATCATTAAAAAAAATCCTCCAACCAAATTGCTCTAAAGATTAACGATTTTTGATTATAAATTAACGATTACAGATTTCAATATCAAAGCACCTATTAAATCTAAAATCCTCCTCTTCATTCTTAAATAATGATGTGTAAAGTGGATTATAATTTATTCTAAAACTTCCTTTTCCTAGTCCTCTATCCTCCCGATTCCTATCGGGGTCCTTTTTCCTTCACTCTTCTCCCTTCACTCTTATTATCAGTACGCAATCCCACGCCTAACCGCCTTACTTCCATACTTATTGCGGATATTATCCATGGCCTTATACAGGTTTACCATTTCTTCGGCATCATTAAATAAGTCGAGCTGCTGCACACCTTCTATCAATCCCGATAGCTTTACTCCTATTAGTCGCACAAGCATACGTCGGGTATATAATTTTACAAAAAGCTCCTTTGCCACTTCCATAATCACATGGTCAAACGAAGTGTAGGAAATCCGTTTTTGCATGGTATAAGTATCAAAATTTGAATAACGAATTTTTACTGTAATTACTGAACATAGTTTACGTTTTTTGCGAAGCGAATAGGCCAATTTTTCAGCCATACCAACAATAAGTTCATTAAGTCGCTTCACATCTATGGAATCCTGCTGAAAAGTTCGCTCGGCACTTATACTCTTGCGCTCCGAATACTGAAATACTGGCGTAGAATCCAGTCCATTGGCTTTTTTCCACAGCGAAACACCATTTTTACCCATCACATTTTGCAGCATTTCCACAGGCATTTGCCTAAGGGTAAGTATTTTGTCAACGCCCATACGCTGTAGCTTTTGTGAAGCCACTTTGCCAAGCATTGGTATTTTTTTGATACTTAGTGGGTCGAGAAAATTATGCACATTAGTATCATCCACATGCAATTCGCCAGCAGGTTTGGCCTCACCGGTGGCAATTTTGGCAACGGTTTTATTCACCGACATACCAAAAGAAATTGGCAAACCACTCTCACTAATAATCTTTTGTCTAAGCTCTTGCGACCATTTCATACTTCCAAAAAACCTATCCATACCAGTGATATCAAGATAATGCTCATCTATGGAAGCTTTTTCGTAAACCGGGGCCGAATCGGCAATAATATCCGTTACCAAGCGCGAGTATTTAGTATATTGATCCATATCGCCACGAATATACACTGCATCGCCACAAAGCTGCCGCGCCATACGCATGGGCATTCCAGCATGCACACCATAAACCCGAGCCTCATAGCTGCAACTCGACACAACACCTCTATCACCTGTACCTCCAATTATCAAAGGCTTGTCCTCAAGCTTACTATTCATAAGCCTCTCCACAGATACAAAAAAAGTATCCAAATCCAAATGTACAATTGTGCGACTCATACTTAGGTCTCGTTTTGATTGAATTTTAATCAAATTTGAGTCTGTAAGATAGGTAAAATATTTATTTGTTTAGGG
>NIUZ01000183.1 GCA_002254285.1 Bacteroidetes bacterium 4572_112
AAAAAGTTCTATTTCGATTTTGGCTCTCGTCAAGCTTGGGGTTATGATGGTATATCAAGGGTAAAGGCCTACGATGCAGGCTTTACCTATCGTCCAATTGATGCCTTGGAATTAGCTTTTCATCCTTATTATTCATTTTCGGAGAATAATCTTCAGTATGTAGACCAATTTAATTATGGTGATAAAACTGATTATGTACTTGCTAATATTCAGCAAAGTACTCTTGTTTTTAGGTTTATGATTGATTATAATATCAGCCCGACTTTCACTATTCAATATTATGGTTCACCATTTATCAGCACAGGAAAGTATAGTAAATTTAAAAGAGTTGATGTGCCTAATGCGGCTAATTATAATGATAGATTTCATGAGTTTTCTTCCTCCGAAATATCAATTGATGCCAATGGCAATTATGCTGTTGATGCCAATGGTGATGGTAATGCAGACTATAGTTTTGGAAATCCAAATTTCAATTTCAAAGAGTTTCAATCTAATCTAGTTCTTCGTTGGGAGTTCACTCCTGGCTCAATGCTATTTATTGTTTGGACACAAAACAGAGTGCATCAAGATGGATTTGGTACCTTTACCTTTAGCGGCGATATGAAACAGCTTTTTGAAACCTATCCACGTGATGTGCTTATGTTTAAACTAACGTATAGGATTTTTAATTAAGGATAGAGAACCCCGATGGAAATCGGGAGGAAATTACATGTTAAATTAATCCTCTTCTTCACGCCATTTGAGTCTATTACAAACTTCTTTTGATTTCAGAAATACTGCAACAATAATAACGGGTACAGGGTCGAAACCCTCAGTGCCCCAAGGGTGACAGCGTGCAATACGATTTGCAGAAATTGCTCCACCTTTAATAATTCCGTGTTTATGCAGAGCTTCCAAAGTATAAGCTGAGCACGTAGGAATATGCCTACATGATGCCGGTGTAAGTGGCGAAATCACATAGCGGTAGAAATGAATCGGCAGACTCACTACTTCTATAATTGCCTTTTTTGCTATGGATTTTTCTTGCATTCTATGTTTATATTTTAATTATTCATTAACCATTGTCATCCTGAGTTTACCGAAGGACATTATAACCTGCCTAACCGAAAAACAAGCCATTAATCCTTAATAATTAACCATTAATAATTACTTAACCCCTCTTTGTTTCTTAATTTGTTCGTAAGCCTCAGCTACGCTCTTAAATTTCTCCTCAGCAGCAGCTCTATGTTCTTCACCAAGGTGACTAACCTTATCAGGATGATATTTAACGGCCATTTTACGATAAGCTTTCTTTACTTCATCATCAGTGGCATTTGAGCTAATTTCTAATATCTTATAAGCTCCATCATTACTTTTTACAAACATGGCGCGTATTGATTCGTAATCGAATTTGCTAATACGAAGGTAGCTAGCCAAATGCTTCATTAGCTCATCCTCCTTATTGTCTATTCGTCCATCAGCCATGGCAATTCCCCATAAATAATGGTATAATTGTAACCGCGACGAATGATCCATAAACGATGCAATTTGATGTGCTACATCACGAAGTGGAATATCTTGCTTAATAATTTCTCTAAGATCAAGAATATAATCACTAGCTCTATCAGCACCAAATTGTTGCTGAAGGAAATTCTTTACATAATCGAGTTCTGCTTTTACAACTTTGCCATCAGCTTTCATTACTGCGGCAGAAAGTATTAGTAGACTTGCTGCAAAATCATCAGCTCCTGACTCATGATAATGACTGCCACCTCTCCTATATTCTTCTTCATGGTATTCGTCCTCTTTGCCTCTATCAAACATGCTTCCAAAGCTAAAGCCCAATAATGCTCCAATAGGTCCACCAAAAGCCCAGCCTAAACCTCCACCAATCCATTTTCCAAATCCTGCCATAATATGTTGTGTATATTTTTTACAATTTTAAAGCGCAAATATAAGAAAACATAAGCTGTGCTTTTTAATGCCTTTTAGTTTTTTAACGTTTGCATTAATTTTTCTTAGTGTTTCGTAATTATATTCAATAATAAGGTTTTAGGAACAGTCTTTTGAATAGATATTATTGAAAAAAGTAAATAATACAATATTAATATTTTTGTTTCAAAAAATGTACGTATATTTGTACTTTAATTTGTACAAATAAAAAAGGTATGTTAGTAGCAACAATTTCAGATTTTAGAAGAGATATTAAAAATTATCTTGATAATGTTATCAATAATGTGGAAACTCTTATAATTAATAGAGGTAGAGGGAATGGTGTTGTTGTAATGTCTTTAGATGAGTATAATTCTTTGATTACTACTCAACACGAGTTATCATCAAAAAAGAATGAGGCAAGATTAGATTCGGCGATTAGTAAGTTTAAAAACGGTAAATCATTTACAAAAAATCTTATTGAGTAATGGATTACGTTTTTGTTGAAGAATCATGGGAGGATTATTTGTATTGGCAAAAAACTGATATGAAAATGATAAAGAAGATTAATAAACTTTTAAAAGATATACCTCGTACTCCATATGAAGGAATTGGAAAACCCGAGGCTTTAAAATATAAGTATAAAGGTTTTTATTCTAGGAGAATAGATAAAGAACATCGCCTTATTTACCGAGTGATAGGTGAGGAAATACAAATAGTAAAATGTAGGTTTCATTATGATTAATGTGAAAAATGTGTTTATTTTACTTCTATTAATTGTTCCTTCAATTGTACTCTCACAGAGTGTTGATAGTAAATATATTAGTGTTGTTAGCTTTGTTGAGGATTCTATAATTAAAAATGATACTGCAGATTACTTTATTAATAGAGAGCTTGACATAGAAACAGAATATGTAGATTTTCATGGTTTGTCAGCAAATTGTGATATTTAGCATGAACTATTATTGGAGGTTTTATTGAATGGAGAAAGTTCAAGTTTAGAACATAATGTAAGAGCTATAATTCCAAACTATTTAAAAATTTCGGACAATAAATTTGAAATAAAATTAGCTACATTAATTACTTATAAAGGTATATGGGCAACTGTAGTCACTAAAAATAACAGATTAAACAAAGCTCATAAATGGGATAAGTATTTGCTTATTTTTATTGGTGATAAACTAATATTTAGTAGTCACCAAGCATGGCATACTGATTAATTATTACAAAAAAAACAAAGCCCAATATACAAACGTACATTGGGCTTCAAAAATTTCTAAATTCTCAATTATTAATCTAAATCAGATTCCTCTTCAATAAATTTAATATTTAATTCTTCTAATTCGTCAAGAATTGGGTTGTAAATTTCAGGAATAACAGGTACTTGTAAACCTTTAAGGCTTAGTTCGTTATTTGCTACCATTTTTGTAGCGATTGCCAATGGAGTTCCAACTGTTATTGCCATTGCGGTTTTTTCTTTGCTTTCTCCCATTACCACTAATGAAGATACTATCTTACGTTTTTTGCCCTCTTTGGTAGTGACGGAATATTGTAGGAATAGTTTCCAAACCATAAGTTTCGCGGTATTTTAGAGAATCTCTATTTGGATAAATCTCAAACTCACCAACACCATCAATAGCGGTTTCGCTTAGGCGGTAGAATAATCGTTGGTAAGGAATATATTTATATCTACCATTGCGGATAAACATAGAAACTCCTTGTCCAGCAAGTACCACATTGCGAGGGTTCCAGGTGAATTTATAATTCCATGGGTTGTTATCATATTCTGGAGCTACAAGTCCGCCTGTAGAAGAGAAAAATGCTTCTAAATTTGAACCATCAGCTCTTAATTTGTCAATTACCTTCATTGCCGACATATGGTCGATTCCTGGGTCAACACCAAGTTCCATATATATGCCAACACCTGCTTCAATAGCATCATTATTCAATGCCTTTAGTTGTGGCGAAACATATGATGCTGTTAACATCTGCTTCTTATTCTTTATACAGCTTTTGGCAATAATATGGTGGAAACTAGCAGGAAGCATTGATAGTACAATGTCTGATTCACTAACAACCTGATTTACTTGTTCCCCATTATTTACGTCAAAAGCAAAGGCTGTAGCTCTTTTATTATCTCCAATTTTATGCTTAGCAATATTAATATCATAATCACCTACATTTACTTGCCAATCATATTGTTCGGCTCTGTCCAATAGGTATTCTATTAAGCTAGTGGCTGATAATCCTGCTCCTAAAATGCTTATTTTCTTCATTTGATTATTGTTTAATTATAAACTCTTTTATGTGTGTTGTTTAACAAATTCTAATAATATTTTAATTACTAATGACAAAATTAAATAAATTTATAACAATTCTATCTATATAATCAGGTATTTTTAACAGCATAAAGTTGACAAATGCGGACTTATGGTGTTTTAATGGTTTAATGGGTTGCCCTTCGACTTGCGCTCAGGGTGAGGGGAAAAGGGTTGAAAAGAAAGTTGAAGGGGTTTAAAAAGTTGAAGTGGTTGTAAAAGATTGAATCGTTTATGTGAGTTTAACCTTCTGAAATAAGAATTAACAATATTATCATTTAGCTATCAGGACTTAGATTCAGGGACTATCCTGTAAAGTGTGTGAATTAGAAATTTATTCTAATATTAGATTACTTCTCTATTCTCCTTCTATTTAATTTGATGTGTTGTAGTTAGTAGTAAAATCTAAGCTCTTCAATCGTTAATCTTAAATCTGCAATTGTTAATACTTTTCCTTTCACTGTTCACTATTAATTTTTTCATATATTTGCATTGAACAAACACAAACTAATACAGAATCACATTTTTTATATCTAAAGACTATTTTATTTTGGGTTTTCTATGTTGATTTCTGTAATAAAACAACTTATTTTATGAAAATAGAAAGACTTTTTGACTTCCTAGAGAATTACAAAGCAAGCTATCCACAAAAACAAGATGCCTTAGCAAGCAAGGTTGATGGCGAATGGGTAAAATACAGCATTCAAGAATATTCTGACATAGTACGCGATTTGGCTTATGGGCTAATAAATCTTGGTGTGAAAAAAGGTGATAAAATAGCAAGTATCTCGCCTAATGCTCCAGAGTGGAATTTTATTGATATGGCAGCTTCTTCAATAGGAGCAATACATGTGCCTATATATCCTACAATTAGTCCTAAGGATTATGAGTATATTTTTAATCATGCTGAGGTGCGAATGGTGTTTATTTCGGGCAAGCTTATGTATAATAAGATTGTAGATATTCTTCCAAAAACGCCTACTGTAGAAAAAGTATTTTCTTTTAAAGAGTGTAAACATGCTCCTAATTATAAAGAGGTTATTGATTCAGGAAAAGCAAACCCTAAAGCTGATGAGCTTAAAGAAATTCAAGCAGAAATAAAAACTGATGATTTGGCAACACTTATTTATACATCGGGTACAACAGGTACCATGAAAGGTGTTATGGAGCGTATGCTTAATTATATGGAGCAGTATAATGGTATTTCTATTTATTATGCCGAAAATATGGCAACAATAATTGACAATATTCAGGAACTTAAGGTAGACATGATGAGCACAGTGCCTCGTTTGTTGGAAAAGGTTTATGATAAGATTGTAGCAAGAGGTGAGGCTCTTGAAGGCTTTAAGCGAAAAGTATTTGATTGGGCTTTAGAACTTGGTTTTAATTATGATGAGTACGGAAATAATTCTGCAATTTATAAAATGAAACTAGCTGTGGCTGACAAACTTGTTTTCTCTAAATGGCGTGATGCTTTTGGTGGTAATATGAGTGTTATGGTTTCGGGAGGTGCAGCATTGCAACCACGTTTGGGACGCATTTTTTGGGCTGCAGGAATTCCTGTTGTTGAGGGTTATGGTCTTACTGAAACTTCGCCTGTAATTAGTGTAAATACTCTAAAAGCTGGCGAATTACTTATTGGTTCAGTGGGTGTTTTATTGGCCGATGTGGAAGTTAAGATTGCTGATGATGGCGAAATTCTTTCCAAAGGACCGAACTTAATGCTTGGCTATTATAAGGAAGATGCTCTTACCAAAGAGGTGATTGTTGATGGTTGGTTCCATACTGGTGACCTTGGTGAAATTATAGACAATAAATTTGTTAAGATAACTGGTAGAAAGAAAGACCTTTTCAAAACATCAATGGGAAAATATGTGGCTCCAGGTCATATTGAAGATACGCTTAAGGAGTCTTCATTTATTGATATTCCTGTTGTAATTGGTGAAAATCAGAAATTTGCTTCTGCACTTATTATTCCAAATTTTGAACACATAAAAGATTGGTGTAAGAAGAATGGAAAATCTTGTCCTACTAATGAGCAAATAATTGATGATGAGGATGTAAAGAAGAAAATTAAGGAAGAAATAGCTGTTCTTAATAAGAAGTTTGGCAGTCACGAACAGATAAAGCAGTTCAGACTTATTGCTGATGAGTGGACAGTGGAATCTGGTTATGTTACTGCAAAAATGAGTATTAAACGCCCTGTGGTAATGAAAGCTTATTCGCATCTTATCGAGGATATTTATAAATAGAGTTTTTTAAAGTAATCTGTAAATTAGTAATTGGGGATCTGTATTCAGTAAACTGTAGTTTAATACCAAATTAATACCAAAACACGCCATATAAATCGTTTATATTTCCCTATTACTGCGTTAAAAATTATTTCCATAGCTACGGCTATGCAAATAATTTTCGCTAGATATATTTGTAAATACAGTAAGCTTTTTATTAAATAAGCCCATATTGTCAGTAGTAGTATATCCAACCTTAAATTCGCCAGTTTGACCAGGCATAAGTGGTTCTTTAGAATATTCTGGCTCAGTACAACCACAAGATTTTACAACACGGGTTATAAAAACCATTTCTTGACTATTATTAGTGTATTTAAATGTAGCGGTTACATCTTTCGCGCCTTTAAGCACCTTGCCAAAATCGTGAGTAGTTTTATCAAACTTCACTAGATTATCGCCCAAAGATTCCAAATTTGTATAATCAAATGCAAAATTCACTTGACTGGCAATTAGAATAAAGCTAAAAATTAATGCTATTTTTTTCATAGTTATATCGTTTATTGTTATATAATTAATTGATAATTAGTTATATATTTATCCTGCAACAGGAGTAAAGCCTTTATTCACCTTTTTTACTGGCACTTCCTCTTTTGGCTTAGCTTTAACCACGCCTTTAATATGAAGCACTACAGATTTATTGTCGGCATTAGAAGTAATAGTTATGTTTTTGTGAAATCCACCAATGCGGCGAGTATCGTATTTTACATCAATTTCTGACGATTCGCCGGGTAGGATAGGAGCTGATGGTTTTTTTGCAATGGTACAGCCACATGATGAGCGTACATTCTGAATAATTAATGGTTCTTTACCAGTATTCTGAAATTTGAAAGAAAATTTGCCATCTCCATTTTGCTGTATTGTACCAAAATCGTGAGATGTTGCTTTAAATTCAATATGTGGTGCACTGCCTTCGCTTATTGTGCTTAAGTTGGTGTTTGCAATAAAGAATACTGCAATAATTCCCATTAATAAAGTGTTAAACTTTTTCATGATATGTGTATTATTATATATTTAATATTAAAAATTAAGTCATTCGAGTTTGCAATCATTATGCCAAATTACTATTTGAAAAACTCTTGCAAA
>NIUZ01000038.1 GCA_002254285.1 Bacteroidetes bacterium 4572_112
TTCTTAGTTTGAACAATCTCTACAGTACGCTTAGTATCGAAATATTTCTTAGCAAATTTCTTAACTTTTTTAGGAGTAAGACCTTTCCAGAAAGCTTCATAATCGAAATTGATGAAATCTTGATTATTGATATCATCACTTTTAATAGTAGAAATCCACCATTTGTTTTCTTTTACTTTTTCAGCATGCTCTTTAAGCTTGTTCTCAACAGTGTTTTTAATAACTATTTCACTAGGTCCGTTAGCAATTAAGTTTTCCATTTCCTTATAAGTAACATAAAGCATAGTATCTAATTTTGCTGGATCAGCATCATAAAATACACCAATATAATACTCACTTACTGGAGAATGGCTAACGCTAGACCATGAGCTAGCACCATAAGTACCACCAATTTCTTCACGAAGAGTTTCCATATATCTATTATCTAAATACTCTTTCACCATTTGGAACATTAACTCATCCTCAATAGAAATTTTCTTAGATTGTCCTGTAAATCCTACAAATACTGTAGCTTTATCAGTTTCCATTTCTTTTTGGAAGTGGTTTTCTACTCTTTCCTGTGGCATTCTAATTCCTAGGTCAGTATAAGTCTCAGTTCTAGAAACTGTTGGCAAACCACCAAGGTAGGTAAGGATAGTGTCTTTTTGTGCATCAATATCAATATTACCAACAAAGTAGAAAGTAAATCCTGAAGGATCGCCAAAGCGCTCACCAAAGATATATTTAATGCGGCTAAGCTTAGCTTCATTAAGCATTTCTGCAGTCATTACTCTTTGACGTGGGTTATGTTGAATCATATTCTGACGTAGGCTATCGAAGAATACAGACTGTGGGTTAGCACTTTTATTAGCTAATTCGGCAGCAGTTTGCTCCTTATAGTTAGTAAAAGCATCCTCATCAGCTCGTGGTGCAGTAAAGTATAAGTAGTTTAGTTTTAGCAATGTATTGAAATCAGATACATTTGAGCTACCATTAATACCTTCACTTAATTGTCCGATATATGGATAAATGCTGATATTTTTACCAGCAAGTTTTTTCTGTAAGCTAATATTGTCAAAATCTCCAAGACCACTCATGTCAACTACCTTAGCAGCAATTTTTGCAGAAACATCATCTTTCATTTTTGTTTTACTCCATCCACCATTGCTATATGCTTGCATTAGTATTTCGTCCTCTTTATAGTTAGTAGTTTTAATTACTACCTTTACACCATTGCTTAAAGTCCAACGAGTGATACCATCTTTAGTCTCTTCTTTTACAATTGTTCCAGCAGTAGGGATTTTTGCAATAAGTGGTTTATTAGCTTCAGCATCTACATACTGTACTAATTCAGCTTTATGCACTTTTGCAATAATAGCAAGTACTTCAGCTTCAGTAGGCATATCAACATCTTCTTTTTCTGGAGCCCAAATTTGAACTACCATATTATCATCAGTAATCCACTCACTAGCAAGTGCATTCACCTGCTCAAGAGTTACCTTTTGCATAAAATCGTTTACAAAACCAAAGTCCCACTCAATACTTGGGATAGGCTCGTTTGAAAGGAAGTTAGATTTAATGCTACTAGCAAAGCTTTCACTTTTACGCTTATTTCTTTCTTTAAAACCTTTTTCGTTAGCAGAGAATAATTCTTTTTTAGCACGGTCTAATTCTGTTTCTAGGAAGCCAAATTTAAGAACTCTTTCGTTTTCCATTAAAATAGATTCTAAACCAATCTTAATTTTATCATTAGCAGTTACAGCAAATGAAGTATAAGCATCTTTTGTGCGAACCATATTACTATATCTAGAAAATGCTTGCATAAATGGCGCATCAACTGCTTGACTTTGCTCATTCAAACGATTATTAATCATAATGCCATAAAGAGCACTAAGATGTTCGTGATAGTAATACTCTTGATTCTTAACCTTATTTACATCCTTCTTATATGTAGCTTGGATGATAGAATATGGAGACTCTTTGTCTTGTGCCAAAGCAACTTTTATACCTTTATGATTAGGGATTTGGTGCTCAATGCGTTCCTTAGGATTCTTTGTAGTAGGAAGTTTTGAAAATATAGATTTTACTTTAGCTTCCATTTTGTCAACATCAATATCACCAACAATAATTATTGCTTGCAAATCTGGACGGTACCAATCATTATAGAATGCTCTTAAAGTATCAACTGGTGAATGGTCAATTACGTCCACAGTACCAATAATATTATGTACAGCGTATTTTGAACCTTCAAATAGAACCTTGTTAGTTTCGTCGCGCATACGAGAAATAGCACTTGAGCGTGTTCTTAATTCTTCACGAACAACTAACCTCTCAGCATTTATTTCGTCAGTAGCCATTGTTACGTTAGTAGCCCAATCAAACAAAATCATCAATGATGTGTCAATGTTTTCTTTTGTTTCAATAGGCACTTTGTTTAATGTATATACAGTTTGATCATAAACAGTATAAGCATTAATCTCTGGTCCAAATTTCATACCTATAGACTCTAGGTAATGAATAATGTCTTTTTTCTCAAAGTTAGTAGTTCCATTAAAGCACATATGCTCTACTAGGTGAGCAAATCCATTTTGCATTGGAGTTTCTTGCATTGCTCCTACATTATTAACAAGGAAAAATTCTGCTCGGTTTTCAGGAACAGCATTGGCACGGATATAATAAGTTAATCCGTTTTCTAATACTCCCTGGCGGATTGTTTCATCAGCAGGAACTTCTGCTTTAAAATCTATCGTTACTTGCTTTTGAGCAAATAGAGTAAATGATAAAGAGAATAAAACTATTAAAGTAATTAGGTGTTTAAACATGTTTTACTGTTATTTGGTTTATATTAATTATAAGTATTTTTATTAATCTGCAAATATAATAAAACGCAGCCCATATTACCTATTTTAACATATATTTACTTATGCATTATTCAGAAAATATCTTGATTTATTACATATGAGCATTATTATGGCTTTAGTTGCCTGTGTATATTGGGGTTTGTAGTGAGTTTACAGTGTTTAATAATAGGTATTAAATGTTAAAATATGTTTTTCTAAGGTGTTAAAGATTACTAAAACCTTTTTTAATATTATTTTATTCTTATCTTTGTGCATATTATGAATTAAATTATAAAATTCGTTAATTATGGAAGAGAAGAGAGAAGACGAAAAGTGGGTAAAACTTGATTATGCAGACGTTCATAAAGATGAAAAGTTTGAGATATCAAATTATGGCCAAATAAAGAGCTTTAGGACTAGTAGAAAAGGTGGAAAGATAATTAAAGGTTCTTTCCTTACTGGATACAATATACTAGTAGTTAAGCTTAAGACAGAAAAGAAACGTACTTATTTTGTGCATAAAATTGTAGCAGATTATTTCCTTGATAAACATAAGGACGATGAAACTTTTGTTATCCACAAGGATTATGATAGAAGTAATAACTACTACAAGAATTTAGAGTGGTGCGATAGAGATGGAATGTATGCTCATCGTAAAGCTGATCCTGATTATCATCAGAAAAAGATCAAAAACTCTAAGTTAACAGAGGATGATGTACGTAGACTTAAGATTAAGTTACGTGATGGAACTAAAGACGGTAAGCGCCCAATTTATATGCATATTGCACGTGAGTTTGGTATTACTCTTACTCAGCTGAAACGTATTGAGAAAGGTGAAAACTGGACACATATTACTATTGATTAGTAATAGGATAGGAAAACAAAGAGAGTTCAATTTTAATTAATTGAACTTTTTTTTGTGCTATAAAATTTGGTCTTTCTTTAGGAAGTTCTCAATCTCGGTCAATCCTTTGCTATCTCTTGCCGAAATATTAATGTCTACTAAAATAACATCCTTCTTTTGTCTGATGATATTAATTGTTGGTGTAATATTAACCAAGGTTTTTGGATGCATCATTATCTTGAACTTAAGTTGATTAATAAGCTCTTCGTAATTGCCTTCTGATTTTAGCTTTAAAGTAATATGCTTTGATGTACGTGCTTTATCATTATTCTTTATCAATATATTTTTTCCAATTAAGTTTGAATAAGGAATCAGTAGTTTGCCGCCATCATCATTCAGCAGTTTTAAGTTTCGTGAATAGAATTCAATAATAACACCATCAAAATCATCAGTCTTTATTCGAGCATTTAGTTTGAATCCCGTATTAGATTTAATAATGAAGCCTGATATAAAATCCTTGCCTGCATACCAGCTAATTAGAAGTATAGCTATTACCAATACGAGGCTTAGAATAATACCTAAGCTAGTATTTATATCAAAAAAATGAGGTAATATCCATATTAAATATAGTAACCATGTAAATAGCTCGAATATGCTGTAGTACCTATTTATTTTAGAAATATGTTTTGCTCTTTTTACTATTCTTAGCAATGTGATTTTAAGAATGCGCAGAAAGGAGAAAATAATAATTATCCCTAATAACAGTTCTATCAATGGAAACGCCGATATATGTGTAGTTATATTATCCATTATAAATATTTTTTAGAAATAAGTAAATGAATAATAGTTGGCATAAGTAGAGGGCTTATCTCATAAATATTGTCAATCTTTTCGTCAATAATCCCAGTACGTAACATTTCTAGTATCTTACGAGTAATAAAACTAGTTTCTAAGCTAGTAACATCAGCCAATTTTGCAATGTCCATTTGCTTATGAATAATAAAGGATTGTAATATCCATAGTTCATTATCATTAAGCCCATCAAACTGACTAGAGCTTATGGCCTCAGGTTTTCTTATGCTCAATACCTTATTTTCAATGCTGATAATATTATTAATCCAATTGTACATGGCTGTATTGATATGGCCTTTGGAACTTTTAAAATATTTGCTGAAAAGGCGAGCAAAATCCCACGAATGGAAATTGTCTTCATTCTTATTTCCAAGAGAAATTTTCATGCCACCTGATTGATGACGCTGCCAAATCATTTTCTCAATATTACGTGCATCAATTACATTTAAGCTAATAATATGTGAGAATATACGCTTAGTATCTCTCAGTTTTTCAATAATAGAGTATGTATAACTATTTATAATTACAATAATAGTTAGTCGCTCGGCATGCTTATCTATTAGCTCAAATATTTTGTCAAAAATTATAAAGCCATCATTGCTTTTCTGCCACCAAAGTTCAATATCTTCAAATATAACAACAGAGTTATCATCAATGCTTTCAAAATTAGTTACTCCTATATTATCAAAAGCATTTTTTATGCTTAGGTTAAAAGAATTGATATCAATACTTCCACCAATAGGAGGGTTGATAGTTGTAACTTTTATATTTGGCAAAATATTGGCAAAATGATAGCTAAGGTGAGTTTTACCTGTTCCCGGCTGACCTTTTATCAATAGTGCCCTAGCAATATTATGCTCTTTGTCGTTAATGAAATTATTAAATTCAGCTTCTGCACTCGGACGCGAAACCCAAAATTCAGGAATATAATTCTGCCTATTGGTAAATAACTGCTGATAATAATAAGGCAATTCGCTAGCAATTTGTTTAGGCGCTTTAATATTGTCAATTGCCTTGCGCTGCTTGCTCTTTATCTCATAATCACTATCATTTTCGTTTAGTATATGTTGAGTCAAAATAATGCCTTCACTCTCTTGATACCAAATGTTTGCTGCAATAATTCTGAACAAATTATGAACCTTATTAGTCCATAAACTTATCTTCGATTTTTTATGAATAGTATCTCTTTGCTTAATATATTGCTTAAGATTCATTGCAGATTGAATGAAAGGGTATAGCAATACCTTTTCGTTAATAACCCTCTGGCGCTCCTCTATTTTAAGAAGTATATCGTTAGTGAATTCATTATTTTGTTCATTACTTTTTGCTATGGTATTAATCTCGTTTTCTAAGAAAACATCAAAATCACCATCCACAGAGCTTTTGTTTGCTACGCAATATGTCATAAAGCGGAGGTGGTCCTGAATGAAATGTGCTTTTGTTGAAATTTGCTCTGGCAAATCAGATATAATAGCCTGTATACGACCTGTAAACTCATCCTGAATAATAAAATCTATAAGTCGTGTTACAGAGATATTTACTGTGCTCAAATCCTCAAACTGCTTATCTGTACCCATCATATTTTCTGACTCTTCAGAAAAAATCTCCACAGAATCGGGTAGGGCTTTAAGTATGTTTTTATGAGTTCGGTTTAATAAAGATATTAAACTCTTTGCCGAACCTTGATCAAAGCTTATCTCAAGCTTATCTTTGTCATATACGAACTCAGAATCTGCATTGTTTTTATAATTTTCTGAATACGATTTTAGGTAGGATATATACTCCTGTTGTATATTGCTTATATCTTTTTCTAAGTTTAATCTTATCCTCTTAAGTATAAGATTTGTAAACTGTCGTAGCTGAGCCGAAAACCCCAAAAGAATAATATTCAGCTGCAATCTATTAATCAGCATATTTTGATTACGTAGTTTCTTTTCAGGAACTTGATCAAACATACTGTTCAATGATTTTAATGATTTATTGATATTATAATCATCATCCAATATGCTGTTAATGTCAACTATAGAGCTGTACTCGTTTAGTAAATTTGTTAATGTATAAGAAACATTCTCTCGGTACTTAATAAAGGCCTGCATACGATTATTTACACGCGAAATCAATTCGCTAGTAAGTGTCTTAATATTTGTAATTTGCTCCTCACCAAGGGTGTTATCGCTTTTTGATAAATGATAAAGGTCTAAAAATTCATTGTCTATATTTGATACAAAGAATTCAATATCAGTAATGTTTTCAGTACTCATATTGCCAAACTTCAACAGTACCTCTTCAATATATTCTATATGTGTACCATATAGTTTTTCGACTAATAATTGCTGATAATTTATTTTATAAGAAAAGCTCTTTTTTCCCAATTTGCTCAGTTGTCGCCTTATCCATTTATAAGTTTTGGCGTCAAAATTATCATTATCAAGCTTCTTAATATCATCAATATCATAACTGATTTTTACGTATTTAGGAATAGAGCTATATATATCTTTAATGGAGTTTCTCTCTTGATTAATAAATGAATATACAAGCTGCTTTTGTTCCTCAAGATTCTCCTTATATTCCTTTAATACATATTTATTTATATCATTAAATGTATTGGCATGAATAGACGATATTTTTGACGAAAGTATCTGCTTTTTGCTATTATCGATAGTGTCTTTTATACTTAAGATGCTTTTATCAATAAGGGTTTTAAAATCTTCAATACCATTACTCTCAATATCTATATATTTATAAAGAGAACTATCCTTTAATTCCTCAAAACTGTTTTGTAATTTATTGAAATACGCTTTATTGGCTTTCTCTAAGTTTTTATACTTAGGGTATTTTAGTTCAATACTATCTTCATTTTTAGTTGCTAGTATTCGACTATGTTTGTTTTTATATTTCTTGTTTTTACCACCAATTCGTAGTTGCATAAATTGCGACGAAGCCCTAACTAATATTACTGTGCCAATTTTATGACATAGGTTGTTAGTGTTTTCTACAAATGCTTTTTCACTGCCCTCAGGTATATTTGGTAAGCCAAGGAATATCAAGCTAGAGTTTACAGATTCTACATTAATAATATCGTAAAAGCTACGTTTTTCTATCTGATTATTTATAATCCTAACCTCGCCATCAATTCTTAAATTGCTTAGAATTTCAGTGGCTTGTTTATAAAGATTATCGTGATCATCATTCACAGGGTTTACTATCATTAATCGTAGTTTGGCTTTGGACCAATCATCCGATTCTTTAATAAACTTAATTAGCTGTAACGAAAGGTTTCCGTTTTGCCCTTTACCACGCCACCAAATATCTATTTGTGATTTATCACCATATTCAAGCTTTTGATCATAATCCATAAGCACCACATTCTGGTCCAATGAATATATATTCCTAAGCATTTTTGCGAAGCGAATAGGGTCTTGAGTATTTCGAGCCCAACCCATAAATATTGTATTTGGCTCTACTCCTGCAAAGCCGTATGTAGACGATATTTGCTCTATTCCATCATATAAGTTATTGACACTATGCTGACGTACAAATACACCATCAGCCTGATCATCAGAATTAAGTTGCTGTTGCTCTTTGGTGAATGCAAAAGCATCATCCTCAGTTTTTATTTTAAGGTCAAAAGCCGAAAGGAAGCCATATTTTCCAATAAATAATTTACCAATTTCAAAAAGGTGAGGACGGTCTTTATTCTCTCCACTAAATAGAAGTATGTTTGGCTTCCAATTTCTTTGTTCTAGAGATTTTTCTGAAAGCTTGGTAATAGATGTTCGTACCATCGACGACCATACACTACTCCATACATCACCAAAATCAGACTTTATTTCTTTACGCTTTAATAGGAAATAAATTATCCACATAATAACAAATGCGGCAAACATAGCTCCTGGGTTTAGCTGCATCATTACTCCAAAACTTGCTATAAAACCAATAATTCCTATCCATTTGTTTACTGTAAAACTTGGTCTGAAATCACTACTTGCCCAGCTTTCTAAAGCAAAAGCAAGATTGATAAACCCATAGGCAGCAATGTAAAACATAGATACAACCTCGGCAATAGCATCAAGCTCTCCAACTAATACACCTAGCTCGGCAATTACAAAAGTGAAGATAAGTGCATTGCGTGGCTCGTTTGATTCGCCATGTCCTTTTCCAAGGAACGAAGGAATAATTTTATCGTTTGATATTGCTTGTATAATACGAGGAGCACCAAGTATTCCACCCAAAGCAGAGGATAGGGTAGCACCCCATATTCCTGCTATTACTAGTGGTGAATAAATAGCTATTTTAAGAAAAAAGTTATTATCAGATAGTAATATTTCTCTATCTACAAAGTACGCAATGGAAACACTTAGTATTAAATAAACAACAAGCCCTGTTGCCACAGCCCACATTGTTCCTTTGGGAATTGATTTTTTTGGATCTTTTAAATCACCAGACATTGCCACTCCAGCCGTAAAACCTGTTACTGCGGGGAAGAAAATTGCAAAAACAGTGATTATTGGTATGCCTGTATCAGCAGGTGTTAATATTGGTGCTGATAGGGTTGAAGGGTCAATAAAAGCAAAACCTAATGCAATAGAAACCAATGAAAGAGCAATTGCTCCCAATACAAAAAACTGTGATTTTATGGCCAATGAGGTGCTAATAAAAGCAATGGCAACAAGTGCCAATAATACTATGGAGCCAATAATTCGGATGGAATTTATATTGTTTTCCATTCCTAAGAAATTGCTTATTGCTTCAATTCCTAAAAAGTTTTCGGTGAAACCAACTATGTAAAGGGCTATACTTAAGGCTGTTCCTATAAACAGTGTAATGCCAATTGAGCCCCCCATTGGTAAGCCTAAACTTCTAGAAAGTATATAGTATATACCTCCGGTTTTAATTTTTTTGTCAGTGGCAATGCTTGATATACTTAGGCTAGTGGTGATAGATATAATATGTGCTATAAGTACAATGGCAATTGCAGCAATTAGTCCAGCTTGACCAACAACCCAACCCAAACGCATATACATAATAACGCCAAGTATTGTTAGTACCGATGGTGTATAAACTCCTGCAAATGTTCCAAATTTTTTAGCTCCTGCCATACTGATTTTAATTTGTTATAATGTTCAAAGATAATGAAAAATGATTTACTTATAAGATTTATAGTTTTTATGTACTAATTACTATAAACTTTATCCATTTTTATATCAGTGATTTCGGTAGGTACTTTGGCAACCATCTGAAAGTCAAAGCATATTCCTGCTTTATGTGCACTTATGCTATTCAGTATTCTATCGTAGAAAGCACGACCTCTTCCTAGTCTATTATTGTCTTTATCAAAAGCAACTCCTGGAATTATTGCAAAATCTATCTTCGAAAAATCATCTAGTTTATTCCCAGTGGGTTCGTAAATGCCAAATTGGGCATCTTTTTTCATATCCTTAATGCTAGTAAATAGTCTAAATTCCAATTCTGTGCCAACTACTACAGGCAAATATATTTTTTTGCTATTGCTCCATTTGATAATAAAACTGTGGGTATTAACTTCATCATCCATCGACCAGTATGCTAGTATGTTATCGGAATTAATAAAGCTAATATCTTTTTCTAAATTGTTTAGAATTAGTATTGAGAGCATCTCCTTTTCCTCAAAACTAAAGGTGCTTTTAATCTCTTTTATCTTTTTCCTTAATTGCTTCTTACGTGCTGTAATATCCATATAGCATAAATAAATGAAAAGGTTTCTACGATTAACAAGCGTATTTGTTTCAATCTGTTGCTATATATTATTTTTAATAAGAAATGGTAATAAACAGTGATTTATTTTAGTAATTATTCCATCCCTTGATCTTTGTTTATAATTCTTACTACTCTATTATAAAGCATTATATGTAATTGTTATGAATTGTTAATGCATTAAAATAAACATTAGCGATGAATAAATAAACTTTAGTTTCGTAATACATAATTTTAAAAAAAAATAATTAACTACATATTTATATAAAATCTTATTATTTATCATAGGTTTTTCTGCAGCTTCATATGCTCAAGAAGCAGACACGATACAGTCAAGCGACAATTCTTATAAAACTTTATTTAATTCTAATGGTGGAGCAACTAAGGTAAGTGGTTTTGGGGCATTTAGTATAAATATGCTTTCAATGGATAGTAGAACTGCTGGGGCAATGGGTTTTGATGGAGCAGTGCTTATAAATAGGAGTTTCTATATAGGTATGTATGGCCGTGGTTTATTCGGAACGCCACATTATTCTATTTATGGTCGCGATTCGTTAGTTAATATAGATAAGGCTTCTACATTCTTTCATACTGGTTTATTGGTTGGAGCGAATTTTAGG
Organism: Bacteroidetes bacterium 4572_112; assembly: GCA_002254285.1. GTDB lineage: Bacteria > Bacteroidota > Bacteroidia > Bacteroidales > UBA1556 > UBA6267. Next base: position 10,869 of record NIUZ01000038.1, read on the forward strand.
GCTGAGAAGCCAATTCACTT
>NIUZ01000039.1 GCA_002254285.1 Bacteroidetes bacterium 4572_112
AGCCTTACAGAGATGGATGTATATTGGGAAGAAGCTAAAAAGTTTGATTAACTGCAACACTTTTTTTTATTTTAAACTATCTTCGCTTAAATTAACTAATATAAATACTTGAAATGCGCATATCTTTACTACTCCTTTCTTTTCTTATTATCGTTAATGGATTCTCTCAAAGTGCTTCATCAGATAGTATTGAGAGCTGTAAGGTTAATGGCAAATATTTTAAAGAGATTGCTACAGATTTCCCCAAATTAATTATCAGCCCCATAAAGTGGAGTGGGGGAGAATGGATTGCTGCTGGAGCAGTGCTAGGAGCAGGCGCATTATTATATACTCAGGACAAAGTCATTGCCGAGTGGTGGCAAAGCAATAGAACAGATGCTTTGGATGATGCTAATACATATTTCTTTGATCCTTACGGAAAGATGTATTATACCGCCCCTTTGATGGGAGGCTTATATCTTTATGGTGTATATGCCGACGATAATAAGAGCAAAAGAGTGGCTATGGATTTTGTGCAGGCAACTATTTATTCCTCTGTGGTGGTAACTGTGATTAAACATCTAGCTCATCGCCAGCGACCATATCAAACCGACCCACTAAACCCTTACTTATGGGATGGCCTATCTACCGATGATTGGGGTCATACAAGTTTTCCTTCGGGGCATTCAATTACTGCTTTTACATTTGCTGCTGTGGTTGGAACTCATTATAAAGAAACAGTATGGGTGCCAGTAGTAGCTTATAGCTTAGCTGTACTGGAAGGTGCTTCGCGAATGTATGCCAACAAACATTGGAGCTCCGATGTGCTTATTGGTAGCGCACTTGGTTATGCCATTGGTACTTTTGTTGTAAACCAAAATCATTGCAAACTTAAAGCTATGCCTATTATTAGTACTAATTTTACTGGTATTGGGTTTTCTTATGGATTGTAATTGGTGAGCTGTAATTGGTGGAGAGTATTAAATTCCAAATACCATCTAAACTAATATAAATTGTTGGCTAGTGTCTGCACATTATAAGTGAGCTTATGACTCAAAGTTATCAGCTCACTCTGCCTTGAGCGTGGAATTAGACTCGGCGTGTTTTGGAAACACACCGAGTCTTTCAACGTTGAACAGTCATTCCTGGCCGTTTGAGGTTATACTTTTAACCCCTAACGGTTTTTATAAATAATATATTGAATTTTGTTTGTAGTTTAAATAATATTAGTTACATTTGCAGTACTAAATCACAAATGTAAAAAATGTAAAATGCTAACTACAAGCCTACAAGCCATAGACTATTATTATGTGATGCCCTTAACGATTCTATTTTTAGAGAAAACAGAATATACACAAAAAGAATACCCAATTATTATATAAAAGGAAAAGGATTTACGTAAATTACAAGCTCCCTCAGTAGAATAATAAAAATTTAAAGATTTATTTTTTCATATACATATAATGAGGGTAGTATGATTAAATAAGCAAAAAAACAATGTAATTTACTATTTATATAAAAATTGAAATAATGGAAAAAATATTTTATTTACTATTAATTGCTATAATAACCACTATTAATGCGAATGCACAAACTAATATTGACAATTCCTACTTCAGTGCAAATCTACCAACATATCATTGGGATATCGGTGGTAGTCCATATCTTATTGAGGATAAAATTATAGTTCCTTTTGGCTCAAACCTTATTATTGAACGAGGAGTAGAAGTATTGTTTCAGGGACACTATTTTATTGACATAAAAGGCTAAATAAATGCAATTGGAACTACCTGATGATAGGATAATTTTTACGTCAATAGATGGGCCATGGAATGGTATTCGATTCGATTTTTCGGATGGCGTACCTCCTACTCCTTCAAACTTACATTATTGTGATATATCTAATTCAAAAAAATATGGAACAAATTGTGGTTCACCTGATCCTGAAAGTTCAGGCGGGGCAATTTATATAAGATCTTTTTCAGACCTTGAAATTAGAGAATGCGATATATTTGAGAATGTAGCCATGGGACATGGTGGAGCAATAGCCGTTTTTGACAACAGTAATCCATTAATTGAAAAAAATGCAATACATATTAATTATGCAGGGCATAAAGGTGGTGGATTGAGTATTATTAATGCAAGTAGCCCAAGTATTAAAGGTAATAGGTTATACGAAAACGAAAGTGATAAAGGGGGAGGAGCGATTTTTGTTGGAACAGTTGGTGGTAGTTCATGTAGTCCTAATATTATAGGGAATGTCATTTCAAAAAACTCAACAAATGGTGTAAATAATACGCATGGAGAAGGTGGCGCTATATTTATATGTAACTCTAAATCAAAATTGATAGATAATACTATAGATAATAATAACCCCAACCCAATTCCAGGTTTTATTTCTTCAACAGATTATCATTTATCATCAGCCTCACCTTGTATAAATGTGGGTTTTAATTCTGTACCTATGACTACAATAGACTTAGATGGTTTTCAAAGAATAATGAATGGAACAACCGACTATGGTTGTTACGAATTTGGCTCTACTCCTCCGGCACGACGAAGTGACCCTAATTCTTTAGTTGCCAATGATGATATTACCATATATCCTAACCCTGCTACCGACTTTTTAATTATAAATACAGCCTCTGAGCAAAATGTTGATATTTCTATTTATTCCATGTCTGGTCAAAGGGTTTATTTGTCAGAAAGTTGTTTAATTAGTGGCGAAAAAATAATTTCTATTTCAGATATTAAACAGGGTGTTTATATTATTAAATTGCAAACTCAAAATACTAGCATAAATAAAAGAATTATTATTCAATAAATACTAATAATATGAAGCATGCACAATTGAATAATTATTCAATTGTGGAGAGCTTTATATATAGAGTATTAATAAAAACATAAACATTATGAAAAACATAATTTTAGTTATAATATCCTTAATATATTTTAATGTCCTATATGCTCAAGTCCCAAGTTTTGAATGGATGAAGAGTAATGAGGGCTATCAAGGTAGTGTGGACCTTAGTAGTATGGAAATTGCTTCAGGAGGTAATATTTATTCTATAGGAAGTTTTAATGGTACGGTTGATTTTAATCCCAATCCAGCAGTTTTTTATAATTTGACTTCAACTCCATATATGAATTCTTACTATATACAAAAGTTGGCCCCAAATGGTAATCTGGTTTGGGTAAAAACCATAGATATTACTATGGGAAGTCTTCGTTCTATAAAAATTGATGATAATGATAATTTGATTATTAGTGGAGGATTTAAGGATTCCGTTGATGTTGACCCTAGTACTGCTGTTAGTATGCTATACTCAAATGGTGATTATGATGTTTTTATATTGAAGCTAACTGCCAATGGTGATTTCCTTTGGGCAAAGTCTTTAGGAGGAATTGCAGATGACGTAATTCAAGATATTACTATTGATTTGCAAGGCAATATATATTCCCATGGTTCTTTTAAAGATACTGTAGATTTTGACCCGGGACCGGGTGTATGTATTCATGGTACAAATTATGCACCACCCCCTAGTCCACATCCACTTCGCAATCCATTTATTCAAAAGCTCGACAAAGATGGCAATTTTGTATGGGCCAAAACTTTTGTATGTGGAGAGGGAAGTTCATCCATGGGTTATACAATAGATACAGACTCTGATGATAATGTATATTGTGCAGGTTATTATTTTGGTACTAATATAGATTTTGACCCGGGTATTGGAGTAATTAACCCACCAGCCAATAATAGCAGTATGTATTTTGTAAAGCTCGATAGTATGGGAAGCTTTGTATGGACTAGGTTTTCTTCTAATACTGCTCCACTTGGCTATGGGGGTTATGCTAGCCCAAATGCAATGAAAGTAGATAGATTTAATAATATCTTTATTACAGGATATTCAGCCTTAAGTATTGATTTTGACCCAGGACCTGATACTTTATTGCTTAATTCAAACACTTTTATACAAAAGTATAATGAAAATGGAGATTTCCTTTGGGCAAAAGCCTATGGTTATGGTGATGATCCATTGAGTATTACAACTGATACCTTTGGTAATGTATATTCTGCTGGTCGTTTTATAGATTCCACATACTTAGACCCTGTGTCAGATACCCTTGTTTTTCATAATAATGGAGTTGATGGTGCGTACATACAAAAGTTAAATACCAATGGAGAGCTTTTATGGGCAGGAATATTGCAAGGTAGTTGGGGATACTCTATAGCATTTGATATATTTGTGGATAATGCTGAAAATGTATTTTTAGCAGGAGTGTATGCAGGAACGGTTGATTTTGACCCAGGAGTAGGGGTTCAAAATAAAATAGCAGTAAGTTTAAATTATGGCGACTCCTACATCTTAAAACTAAGCCAATGCAAAATCCTCAGTACTGATTATGTAACAGCCTGCGATAGCCTCACCTGGCTCGATGGAGTTACCTATTATGAATCGGGTTCAACGGCATATTTTACCATGCCAAGCTCCACAGGTTGCGATTCGGTAATTTGTCTTTCGCTTAATATTCCTAGCATTGATAATAGCATAAGCATTGGTGACTATGGCGGTAGTTTTACTGCCAATCAGAGCAACGCTAGCTACCAGTGGCTCGATTGTAATAATTCATTATCAGCCCTTGCTGGCGATACTTTGCAAACTTATATTCCAACGCTAAATGGCGATTATGCAGTGGAGCTTAATGTAGATGGTTGTATTGATACTACGGCCTGTGTGCATATTGGCAATGTAAGCATCGATGAGCTTTGGGGCAATAGCATTATGCTCTACCCAAATCCTAACTCTGGCGAATTTATGCTCGACCTAGGCAATATAGAAGCCACAGAAGTAAAAATACTAAACACAATGGGGCAAGTGATTTTTGTAGCACAAAACCCCAAAGACCAATATTATAATACCGACTTGCAATCAGGAATTTATTTCATGGAAATTCGTAATAATAATGGTAGTGCAACTATTAAGTTTGTGGTGAATTAATAATTGGTCAAATAAGTTTTCTTAATTGTATAAGCGTCAGTGTCGTTCAAAGCGACGCCAACGCTCAGCTCTGCTTTCGGAGCTAGTGAGCAGATGACTCGAAGTCATCAGCTCATTGTGCCTTGAGCATGAAATCAGACTCGGCGTGTTTTGGAAACACACCGAGTTTATATAACAAATAGCGAAGCCTTCTCTTTGAGCGAAGGCTTCGCTTTTAGCTATGTATTTACTAATTCTAAAAAAAAACTTCTAAAAAAAAAGATACCGACTGTTCCCAGCCGGTATATCCCCTAACAAAATGAAAAAATTATTTACCAATATGTCTCCACACATTGGAACGAGACAACCCGGGAGGGTTATGTCACGCTACTCTATTTGTTTACTAAATCCGTAGCAAAAGTATTATAAAAATCTTTATAAATGACGAAAAAGTGAAAAAAATAACAAATTATTGCTTAAATGTTAAAGTGGTGGTGCAAATAATAGATTTACAGTAATTTAGAGATGATGGCCAATGCTACTCCCAGAATAATTGTAATAAGTTTGTAAATATTGAATCTATGAGAAGTGTTTGATTCAAATAAAATAGTGGTAGAAACGTGTAAAAATATACCTACTAGTATTGCCATGATTATTTTATAAAGATACTCAATTGGGATGTCAATCACCTTACCGATAATTTCCCCAGTTGCAGCGCCAAGTGGTGCTGCTAATGCAAAAATCATTATCAATACATATGATTTTGTTTTTGAAAGACCTGCTGATAAAAATAAACCCATAAGAGCTAATGCGATGGGTACTTTATGAATAATAATTCCTATTAATAAAGTATGTTGTGTATGTTCGTGAGTATGAAAATGGTCAGCAAAAGGCATTCCTTCGAAAAAAGCATGTATGCTTATTCCAATTAATAGGGCATAGGGCGAAATTGCTAATACTTGCTGATGAGCTTTCTCGTGAGCTTCCTCATGAATATGGTGATGGTCGTCGTGATGAGATGTACAATGCCCATGACCATGCTCCACACCGCCAGATAGGAACTCTATAAATAATTGTATAAAGAAGCCAAGCAGCACAAAATAACCAAGCATTGAATTATACTGCCCATTAAAAATATTTGGAATAATATGAGTGAAAGACACCGTTAAAAGGTATGCTCCACTGAAGGAAAGAAGTAATTGCAGAGCCTTGTCTTTGATATTGAACTTTACTACTATAAAGGCACTTATAATTACGCTAAAAAATAATACTATAACACTTAACATCTCTTCTTTATTTAAACTTATGTATTTACAAAAGTACAAAAAAAAACCACCTCCAAAAGGAAGTGGTTTTTGTATTATTTATGACTTATTATATTATAATTCGAAAGTGTTTCCGCTATTAATTAAGTCAGTCATGTTTTTGATTTTAGATTTACCTTGTACATCAGAAATCTGAAGTTCCATTAGGTCGTTGTAAGTATGAGTTTTGTAGGCTCTAATTACACCAACAGCTACTGGTAATTCAGGAAGCGACATTCTAGCTAAAAGGAAAGCCATAGTGTTGTCTTCAGCTTTTGCATCATGAACAAGAATATCGTCCATAGTGTATCCGTCTTCACCAATTGTTACAGATTTAATTTTTAAACCTTCAAGTACAAGACCTTTTTCTTTGTCCTTACCGAAAAGCATTTTCTCGCCATGCTTAATGTAAATTTGATTGTCGGCACGAGTTACTTTATCAGTAATCTCTTTGTGAGTATTATTATTAAAAATAACACAGTTTTGAAGAACCTCAACCAAAGAAGCACCTTTATGCTTAGCAGCCTCAATGAAAATCTCTTTCATTTCCTTAGGGTTAGTATCAACAGCACGAGCGAAGAAAGTTCCTTCAGCTCCCATTGCCAACTCACCTGGTTTGAAAGGGTGTTCAATTGTTCCAAAAGGAGAAGTTTTAGTCTTCTGTCCTAGTGGAGTAGTTGGAGAATACTGTCCTTTTGTAAGGCCATAAATCTGGTTATTGAAAAGGATATAGTTAACATCAAGGTTACGACGTAGGATATGGATAAAGTGGTTACCACCAATTGCCATACTATCGCCATCACCAGACATAATCCAAACACTAAGTTCAGGATTAGCTAATTTTACTCCCGAAGCAATTGCTGCAGCACGTCCGTGAATACCATGGAAACCATAAGTGTCAACATAGTAAGGGAAACGTGATGAACAACCAATTCCTGAAACAAAAACTAGGTTTTCTTTCTTTACGCCAATCTCTGGCAATGTATTCTGAATAGATGCTAGTATAGAGAAATCTCCACATCCAGCACACCATTTTACTTCTTGATCAGATACGAAATCTTTTCTTGTATATTGTTTAATCTCAGTCATTATTTAGCCTCCAAAATTTCGTTAAACTTGTCTTTTAATTCTGAAACCATAAATGGTTGTGCTTCTATTTTATTGTACTTCTCATAATCAAATTCAGGAAGAGAATAACGTAAGTGATTAGCAAACTGTCCAGAGTTTAGTTCACATACAAGAATTCTTTTGTATTTCTTGAAAATATCAGCAGTATCATTTGGTAGAGGGAATATGTAGTTGAAATTAGTAAAACCAATCTTAGCATCACTATTCTCTTTAACTTCGCTAAATGCGTCATAAAGCACACCATGCGAGCTACCCCAACCTACAATTAGTAAGTCACCTTCTTGATCGCCATATACATGCTGTGCAGGATATGAGTCAGCAATTTTGTCAATCTTAGCAGCACGAAGAGTAGTCATAAGAGCGTGGTTTTCTGGATCGTGAGATACAGAACCTTTGCCATCTAATTTCTCAAGACCACCAACACGGTGCTCATTACCTTCAGTACCTGGCCATGCCCATGTACGAACGAAATTCTCGTCGCGCTCAAATGGTAAATAGTCAGCATTTGCTTTTGCTATTTTAGGAGTAATTGATGGCATATCGTCCATATTAGGAATCTTCCATAATCCTGAACCATTACCTAGGTAACTGTCAGTATGAAGGATAACAGGAGTCATATGCTCAACAGCCATCTTAGTAGCAGCATAAGCATAATCAAAACAGTCAGCAGGACTAGAAGCAGCAATTACAGGAATTGGAGCTTCACCATTACGACCCCAAAGAGATTGTAAAAGGTCAGTTTGCTCAGTTTTTGTTGGAAGACCAGTAGAAGGTCCACCACGCATTACATTCACAATCACAAGTGGAAGCTCAGTAATACAAGCAAGACCAAGAGCCTCACTCTTTAGACTTAAACCTGGACCCGAAGTAGTGGTAACAGCAAGGTTACCAGCATATGCAGCTCCTATTGCAGAGTTAATACCAGCAATTTCGTCTTCAGCTTGGAAAGTCTTTATATTTAAAGATTTATGCTTCGATAATTCAGCAAGAATTTCGGTAGCAGGAGTAATAGGGTATGAACCTAAGAAAAAGTTCAAGCCTGATTTCTCAGCAGCAGCCATTAAACCCCATGCAGTAGCAGTATTTCCCATAATGTTACGGTACTTACCACTTTTGTTCTCATTAGGAAGAACGATATATGTTGTTGATAATACTTCAATAGTATCAGCAAAATTATACCCAGCTCTTAAAATCTTAATGTTTGCATCTGCAATAGATGGCTTTTTAGCGAACTTAGAAGTGATAAAGTCTTCGCTAAGTTTAATATCTCTATTAAACATGTATGCAAGTAAACCTGTTATAAACTGATTTCTTGTTTTGTCAATAGTCTTTGAATCAAGACCTGTTTCTTTCAAAGTTAATCTACACTGAGTAGTAACAGGAGCTTCAACCACAATAAAGCCATCTAGTGAACCATCCTCAAGACGGTTAGTAGTAAGTTTAGCTTTTTTGAAAGCCTTTGCATTAAAACTGTCAGAGTCAAGAACGATTGTTCCGCCAGGTTTAACATGCTTAAGGTTGTACTCCAGTGCAGCAGGGTTAAGTGCTACTAACACGTCAGCCATATCACCAGAGGTATTGATGTCTGCATGTCCAATATGAACTTGAAAACCAGAAACTCCAGCTATTGTTCCTTGCGGAGCGCGAATTTCTGATGGGAAATCAGGGAAAGTTGCTAGGTCGTTTCCTAAAATAGCTGCTACATCAGAGAACTGAGTTCCTGATAATTGCATGCCATCTCCAGAGTCACCTGCAAACTTTATAACTATCCTTTCGACTTCGATTTTTTTGTTATTAGTCGCCATTTTTAAATTATATATATTTAATTTTATGTGTTTTATTTCCACGACAAATGTAAAAGAATTATCCTATACTTTACTAAGGATTTGATGCGTTTTTTTTGTGATTAATGTTTGTATTAAAATATGGAATATGGCAGCTTTTGTAAATTCATGTAAAAAGCTTGATTTTGAACATGTTCAAGGGCGTTATAATAATAACATTTTTGTTAGTAATTAGTGTAATGCATTGAATGAAAGTATTGTAAGTGTTATGTGTAAAAAAAATAGTTTTAACTTATTGTTAAAATAAAAGTGTGCCAAAAAGTTAAAACAGCCTTATTTAGAAACGTTATAAATATTGATAAGGTCTTTGTTAAGTTCAAACATTATATATCTTTGCAGCGTTTTAAGAAAATAATATTATTAACATAAAAATTATAGCATTATGGCTTATGTAATTAATGACGATTGTACAGCTTGTGGTACTTGTATTGATGAGTGTCCTACTGAAGCAATTTCTGAAGGAGATATTTACGTAATTGACGCAGACTTATGTACTGACTGTGGTTCTTGCGCTGATGTTTGTCCAGTTGAAGCAATTTCTCCTGAATAACATCCGATATAGATCTTTAAAAAGCCCTTTCCTATTTGGATTGGGCTTTTTTTTATGTGATAATAATTTTAAGAAATAATACATATTTTAAAGCAATGCAATACACAAATAAACACGTTAGAAGACAGAATAGATTGTTAAATAAAGAAGCGGCAGTGACACTATTAGATACTGCTTTTTGTGTGGTTGGCAAAACAAATGTTATTTCTAATCAATTTACCACAGAGTATCAATCGGTAATCCTTGATTGTGAGGCAAGTATTAAAATCGAAACTGATGAAAAAGTAAAAGCTTTAAGGCTATTAATTAAAAAATACTCGCCAAACGATATTGAATTAGGCGATGAGTATATTAAGAAATCCTTTGAACATACAGGCGTGATAAAGCTTAGTGTTAAAGATTGGTCGGGTAAAAGCAAAGCCACTAAAAACAGCTAATAATTGCTAATCAAAAAAACATACTTTTGCACTAATAAATTTTTCAAATAGCATATTATGGATCAAATACAGTCAATATTACTAAAACGTTGTGTGGTGGAGTTCTCAAAACTGCCAGGTATTGGTAAAAAAACTGCCTTGCGATTAGCTATTCACCTACTTAAGCAAAAGCCTGATTATGCTGTTTCTTTGGGGAATTCTATTATTGACTTGCGCCAGAATATTAATTTCTGCAAAAAATGCCATAATATTTCTGAAGGTGATTTCTGCGAAATTTGTAATGGAGTGAAAAGAAATCATTCGCAAATATGTGTGGTAGAAAACATTCAGGATGTGCTTTCTGTTGAAAATACCATGCAGTTTAATGGAACCTATCATATCCTTAATGGTGTAATTTCGCCAATGGATGGCGTGTCTCCTTCTGACCTCAATATTGAAAGCTTAATCAATAGAGTGGAAGATGATGATATTGATGAAATAATATTAGCATTGCCAACTACAATTGAAGGCGATACTACAAGCTTTTTTCTGTATAAAAAACTTGCTTCCTCAGTAAGCTCATTTACATCAATTGCACGTGGTGTTTCTGTGGGTGACGAATTAGAATATATTGATGAGCTAACCCTTGGCCGCTCTATTCTGAACAGGGTTCCTTATGCAGGTAAATAAAAGCTTGTTGTCGGCAGAAAATTATAAGATTTTCAGGTGTTATTATATGCTAAAATATTGAATAAAATTAGTGTTAATAAATGTGAAAATCAAAATATTCACTCTTTAGTACTCATAATCAAATAGATATATACTTGTTTTAAAATTGAATTTTTACTGATATTCGTCACCATTTCTGTTGAAAAAATAGCTATTTTTACGCCTTATAATACATTAAGATATTTATGGCAATATTATCACATATAAGTAATTGTGAAGACGGTAATGACACAGGAAATTGTTTTAAAGTGCTTACTGAAGAGGAGCAAACCCTACTTGAAAACAACCTAACCGAAATCCAATTTACTAAAGGAGAAACCATTGTAAAACAAGGTACAAAGGCGTCTGATATTCTTTACTTAAAAGAGGGTTTGGTGAAGATAGGTATTAGTAGTGGGGAGAATAATCTAATTATTTGTGTTAAGACTAAGAACCATTTTATTGGTACTGAAAATATATACGGATACGACTATCATCCTTACACTGTTACAGCTCTTGAGGATTCAATGATTTGTTTTATTGATATAAGTGCAATCCGACAATTATTAAAGCAGAATAACACCTTTAATTCAGAAATGTATAAGGTTATCACAAGTAATTCACTAATTACTTATGATAGATTTTTCTCTTTAACTCAGAAGCAACTTCATGGTAGGTTTGCTGATATATTACTTTGCTTAAGTAAGAATGTGTTTAAAGCTCAGAAATTTGATCTTCCTTTAAGCCGTAAGGACTTAGCTGCTCTTACAGGTATGGCACCAGAGAGTGTTATTAGGATTATTAAAGATTTCAAAACTGATAAAATTATTGCAACCAAAGGAAAACGAATAGAAATACTAAATCAACTTTTATTAGAGAAGATTAGTACTGTAGGTTAATTTGGTTTTTAAACGATATATTAAGAAGAGGATAATCTGATTATCCTCTTTTTTTGTGCATATAAAAATGGATTTGTTTCTATAGAATACGTAATATCAATTTGGTATAAATCCGTAATGCAAAAAAAGAGAATGTTTAATTAAAAACATTCTCTTTTTATATATTTGAAATAAGCTCTAGAGCTTATTTATTTTATTTTATTTCCGCCAGACTTAGGCTTGGCAATAGACTCACGCATGCTTGTGTCTGCTTGTATATTCTGGAATTTATAATAATCCATAATTCCCATGTTTCCATTACGGAATGCTTCTGACATAGCTTTAGGAACTTCGGCTTCAGCTTCAATAACTTTAGCACGGGCCTCTTGAGCCTTAGCTTTCATTTCCTGCTCCAATGCTACAGCCATAGCTCTACGCTCTTCAGCTTTTGCCTGGGCAATGTTTTTATCAGCCTCAGCTTGATCCATCTGAAGTGCTGCTCCAATATTTTTTCCTATATCAATATCAGCAATATCAATTGATAAAATCTGGAATGCTGTTCCTGCATCTAATCCTTTTTCAAGAACTAATTTAGAAATTACATCAGGGTTTTCTAATACTTTCTTATGATTCTCTGACGAACCAATAGAACTAACAACGCCCTCGCCAATACGAGCAAGTACGGTATCCTCACCAGCTCCACCAACTAATTGTTCGATATTTGCTCTTACTGTTACTCGGGCTTTAGCAATAAGCTGAATTCCATCTTTTGCAACAGCAGTTACAGGAGGAGTGTTAATAACCTTAGGATTTACCGACATTTGTACAGCTTCTAATACATCTCTACCAGCAAGGTCAATTGCCGTAGCTATATTGAAAGTAAGATTCATATTAGCCTTGTCAGCAGAAATAAGTGCGTTTACAACCAACTGAATATTACCACCAGCTAAAAAGTGAGCCTCAAGCTGATCACGAGTGATGTCGATACCTGCTTTCTTAGAGGTAATCATTGCGTGAACAATGCCTCCTGGAGGAACCTTACGGAAACGCATCATAACTAATTGAAGAAGATTTACAGGAACACCCGATACTGCGGCTTGAAACCATAGATTAATAGGTATAATGTAAAAGAAAAGTAATAGAGCAATGATGCCTACCACGAAGAAAACTGCCATGCCAGCCATTGACTGAGCAAGAATTAAAAGTAATGTGTTCATATTATTTGATTAATGGTTTTACAATGATTTCGTTTCTATCGGTGCTAATAATCTCTATCTCTGTTTTGGGATCAAGGAATCCAGTATCTGATTTTCCTTCCAAAGTTTTATTCCCTATTCTAATAGTTCCCAGTGGAGTCAATCGAGAAATAGTTATTCCTGTATCTCCAATGTTAATAGTCTCTCTATAATCCTCTTTTACTGAAGAATCAATACTGTTTTTTAACTCGACTCTACGCCACGATTTCTGCTTTATAATAGTGAATAAAGCGATGGTTAGAATGCTGAAAATTAGAAATGTATTTATATGAGCTTCAATAGCATAACCTTCGCTATAGGGTAAGTATATTGCGTAAATCAGCAATAAGCCACCTAAGATGCCAAGTATGCCACCAGGTACAAATAGTACCTCTGCAATAATAAATGCTAATGCTATTACTACAAGCCCAATTATTAGAATCCAAAACATATTTTGTGATATTAATTAAGTGTACTAAAGTATAAAATATTCTAATATACTTTAAAGGTATTTTATGTATTTTTACTTCATTAATTAAATAATAGATAAATTAATGAATAACCAATACGGGAAAATTGCAAGGTATGCTAAGTTGCGGTATGCTAGTATATTAATGCTGATAGTTATAAGTATAGGAACTAGTGGTTTTATGATACTTGAAGACTTAGATTTTATTAATGCACTATATTTAAGTGTTATTACTATTTCTACTGTTGGTTTTAGCGATGTATTGATTACAACTATTGCTGGTAAAATATTTACAATCATGCTTATAATGATTGGTTGGACAGGCTTTGCATATGCAATATCAGTAATTACATCACATTTTGTAGAAGGAGGAATGGGGAATATTATTTATAAATATCGTCACAAAAATTTATTGAAGAAGATGAAGAATCATACAATTTTAGTTGGATATGGCCGTAATGGTAGTCAGGCAGCTGAGGAATTAGCAAAACGAAATAGTGAGTTTGTGGTTATTGAAAAATCTCATGAGCTTATTCTTGCAAGTTTGAGCAAAAGGGTAGAGTTTGTAGAAGGTGATGCTACCGAAGATGATATATTATCAGAGGCTGGAATAGAGAAAGCAAAATCGATAATTATAACCTTGCCTTTGGATTCTGATAATTTATTTGTGACAATAACAGCTAGGGCACTGAATCCTAAAATTCAGATTATAACTCGTGCAGCAAGTGATTCGGCAGAAAAGAAATTATTGATAGCTGGTGCAGACGAGGTAGTTATGCCGGAGTATGTTGGTGGCTCACATATGGCAGCTATGGTTAGTTCGGTGGATGTTGTACACTTTTTGGATCATATATCGCTAAGCGGTGAAGCAGATACTAACCTTGTGGAGATTGTCTGTGGCGAATTGCCAAAGGATCTTATTAATAACACAATATTTGAATTGGGAGTACGTACCAAAAGTGGTGCTAATATTGTTGGTTTCAAAACTGCTAATGGAGATATTGTTACCAACCCAACTCCAGATACTAAAATACAAGCAGGCTCTAAACTATTTGTACTCGGTAACCCTGAGCAAATAGCTAAAATGAAGAAGATACTTAGGCTATCGTAAAATACAGGTATTTAATAATTTTTTACCAATCTTTACCACCCTTTACAACTTTTTACCTTTTTCAAAAAGGCTAAAGGCTAAAGGCTAAAGGCTAAAGGCTAAAGGCTAAAGGTTAAAGGCTAAAGGCTAAAGGTTAAAGGCTAAAGGCTAAAGGCTAAAGGGTAAAAAAGGCTAAAGGCTAAAATTCAAAGTCTAAAGTATAGTCCTTACAAACCTTTACTACCCTTTACAACTCTTTACCACTTTTTACAATCCTTTACAACTCTTTACTATTTCTTACCACCTGCCACTTTGGTTAAACCTTTTTATTATAGAATTGGTTTCGCTTTTGATATCGTGCATGAATTGTAATGCGCGTGTTTTTAGCTCTTCATTTCCGTTATGGTTTGCATAAACAAACAGAAAAGGGATTATTGTGTTTATCATTATCAAATCAAAAGAGCTACTTCCGAATTTCTTTTTTACATTCTTGGTTTTCTTTCCAAAGACATAATGATCTTCCCAATATTCGGAGGTTTCTATTTCGAATAAAGCTTGTAATTCCTTAAGCTTATCAATGGCAATTATTTTCGAAAACAGATGTGATGATTTATGTATCAAAGAAGCAAACTGTGCTATGCGAATGCTGGGAAAATTTACAGGACGCATTCTCATAAATTTCCATTGATATGAGTATACTGATTGTAAATTATGCTTCTTTTTCAGAAATAAATACTCGTTTTGCAAAGCCGTGGAATATTCATCCTTTAGATTAGGATTTATAAGCGACGACTGACCAAAAAGTATTGCTTCAATCTGAAAGATATTGTCTTTATATTTTGCTAATGTGCTAAGGGGGGTACTGCTTGCCAACTGCTCAAAAGGGTCAGAGTTTATATTAAATCCAAAATTGCGAGCAAGTGCTATATAAAATGTTTCTTCCCAATTATTCTTGTTCTTTATAAGTGATGCTTCAATTTGCTCAGTCTTGAATTCGAGGCGTTCGATAAGTAGCCTTTCGAGCCAAGCGTCTTTTATAAAGCTGTCGACATTGCCTATTTGCTTTGCGCATGGTATCCAATCTCTGGAGCCTTGTAAGTCTTTATATTTGGCATACTGACTAAGGTTGAATTTACCTTTTAGTTCCAACACTTCGAGCCTATTTCCTCCTTTGGTAGTAATCTCCTCATCGTGGTCGTATACCACATGCAGTATTACTGAGTCGTAAGCTGAATCCTTATTATGATTATGTCTATGCCAATCTGATGATTTTATGTGCATTTCCACACTGCCATTCCATTCGGTGCCATCAATAATAAGTTTTGCGCCTAAGAAATCGGGTCCCGAATTTGTGTTTAATATTCCTGTATTAATAACTTTAATACTCAAACCATCAGCAGTAAAAAGATCGCCTGTGTAATTCTTATGTTTCCATATATAATAAAGGAAATCTTCGGTCATGGATTAGGGTATTAAATATGGATTTGATTATTTCTATGGTCAATAATAATAAGTTGCAGAATGAATAATACTCCAACGGATATTATGCTATAATAAGTTATGCTGCTAATGCCTATTGATTTGAAACTTAGTGTATTGAAGTAGTCAAAACTAGGAATGTATTCAGAGAGTGAAATGCTACTACTTTGAGGCATCATTAGCATAGCATAAGAAATAAGTGAGATAATAATTAAAGAAATTATATACCAAGTATTTCTTGATATTAATGGTGCTATTTCTGTGGAGGTTTGTTTTTCTACAGAAATTTTGACCATAATATTTGATGTAAAATCAAGGCTAGGGGTTTCAATATTATCATTACTGAAAACCTTTTTTGCTATTTTATCTATTCTGCTATCTGTTTTCATATACGTCAATTATTTCTTTAGGAAGCTGCTTTCTTAATATAATCATAAGCTTTTGCCTGCTTCTATGAATTTTAACCTTTATGCTATTTGCTTTATGTCCAGTAATGTCAGCAATCTCTTGCATCGACATATCTTCATAATAGTACAAAGTTAATATAAAAGCTTCTTCCTTATCGAGTTTTTTTATACTTGATTTTATTTGAGAATTGAATTCATTATTTTCTAAAATATCCATAGTTGAATCCATATCAGCAAATTCGTACTCATCAATATTAATGCTGCTTAGTGAGTCGCTATGTCTCTTTATGCTTTTCAGTTTGTCGAGGCTTGTGTTATAAGCAATACGATATATCCACGATGAGAATTTTGCCTCGCCTTTGAATTTTGCCAAGGATTTATAAATTTTCAGAAATGTATCCTGTGCAGCTTCCTCGGCATACTCTTTATCTTTTATAATTCTATAGCATAAGGTAAAAACAAGATTCTTATACCTATCAATAAGTATAGAGAATGCGTTATCCTCACCTTTCAGCACCTTATCAATGTAGTATTGGTCGTTGTTATTGCTCATCTATAGTATAGACTTTGGTTATCTATGTTTGGTTACAGTTTTTCTTAAGGCTAAAGTGGGAAAAGGCTAAAGGCTAAAGTAAAAAAGGCTAAAGGCTAAAGTAAAAAAGGCTAAAACTCAAAGTATAAAGTGAAAAGTATAGTCCTTACAAAGCTTTACCATTCCTTACAATTCTTTACTATTTTTCACCAACCTTTACATTTCAAAGCAAAGGCTGAGGCTGAAGTCCTAATTAATAATTAAACATTAATAATTACAAATGTAACCGATTCAGAAAAAACATCGTCATAAGTCACGAGAGCAAAGTTATAAATTTAATAAACATAATATTATGGGAGATTTTTTTATTGTATTAGTCATTTTCGGTTCAATATTCGGAGTTTTTTACCTTCATTATAATACCCGCAATAGAGAGCGAATGGCTTTAATAGAGAAAGGTGCTGATGCAGGTATATTTTTTAGTAAAAAAGAAAAGCGCATTACTCCAGTATGGAAAGTACTGACATTAAACCTTGCATTATTGCTCATGGGAGTTGGAATAGGGATTGTTTTTGGTGCCACACTTGGTGAATATACTGCTATGGGAAGTGAAATTACTATGCCGGGCTCAATATTCTTTTTTGCAGGCACGGGCTTATTAGTTGGTTATTTTATTTCTAGAGATTTTGATAAGGTAAAATAGAAATTTAGCTAAAATAAAAAAGCATCTTCAATTTAATTATTGAAGATGCTTTTTTATTTTTTAATGAAAGATAATTGCAAATATTACTTAGCCAATAGGTCCTTAATAATGTCACCAGCACCCATACTAGGACGAGTAGCATTAGCGTCATAGATGTTTCCTTGAGGGTCAAAAATCATAAAACGAGGTATTCCGTTTACTTTATAAAAGTTTTGGATAGTTTCGTTCTGACCTGCCCATACTTGAACACCTTTTAGCTCTTCGTCTTTTACCATCTGCTGCCAAGGCTGCTGCTCTCTATCAACAGATATTGACATAAATACAATATCTTGTCCTTTGAACTCTTCTTCTAAACCTTTTAGTACAGGAATCTCTGCTTTACAAGGGCTACACCAAGTTGCCCAAATATCGATATATATCCACTTGCCTTTAAATTGCTCAAAAGTAACAGCATTGCCATCCATATCAACTAACTGAATCTCTTTAGCAGGAGCTCCTTTGTCTAAATGCTTCCATTCAGCTAATTTGTCAGTTATGTTTTGTACTAAAATATCATTTGTACAAGTCTTTGTAAAAGCATCCCAATATAAATCCTTATCAGTGCTACCACGGTAGTCTACTTGATCGTATACGCTTTTGTAAGCAAGAATACTCTTAATTGTACTATTTTCTATTTTAGAATTAATAATACTCATTTGATAGTTTGCGTATGAAACATATTCTTTCTGAATATTCTCATCTTCATAAAAAGCACCATTGTCTGTCCTTAAGTAACTTTGGAGAAATTCAAGGTAAATAGGAAGAATAACAAGCTCTTCATTATTTAAATCAACCTCAGCAAGGTAAGTGTCAAATTCTGGTGTTAAATTAACTTTATTATCACCTTCTAATTTATGAATATAGTTATAGTAATCAGGGTATATGCGGTGGAGAATAGCCCATTCGTATATAGCTCTAGAGTTCTCTATTTTTATAAAGTATGGGTCGATATTAGCATTGCCTTTTTGTAAGGCAGCAAGTTCGTCAGCATGCAAAGCACGAGCAGAGTCAAGCGAATTCATGGCAGCTTTTTCTTCTTGTCCCATAAGGCTCATCAATGATTGATTAAGCTTGTCAGAAATGTTTTTAGAACGCAATAAGTAGTCATTATATATAGGTGCATTTCCACCAAACTTAATTGTTTGATAAAAACTACCAACTCCCTTTGCATTAATTAATAATGAATCACCAGGGCGAGTATATAAAGTGATTTTTGGACGACCACCCACAAAATTTAATTCAAAATATTCAGGCTTATCTATATTCGCTTCAAAAATAATATCTCCATTTTCGTTAACCTTAATAGTATCTCCGGCTATTTGAAAAGGGGAGGTGCTTTTAATAACAGCTTGTACTCCTTCGTATTCTTCAAAACTAATTTTTATAACAGTTTTATTCGACTTTTCGTTATCTGTATTACACGAAAAAAGAAATAATAACATTGCGAAAATGCTTAGCGATAATACGCTTTTTGATGTGTTCATATTGCTAATAGTTTAGTGTGGGTTGGGTATTATAATAAAAAAGGCAATATTAACTAAAATATTGCCTTTTTCTTATAAAATTATTGATTTGTGGGTTGGGTATTATAATAAAAAAGGCAATATTAACTAAAATATTGCCTTTTTCTTATAAAATTATTGATTTTATTTCTTTAAAAATTTAAAATCTTTACCGATATAACGAGCATCATCGCCAAGAGCTTCCTCAATACGAAGAAGTTCGTTGTATTTTGCAATACGATCCGAGCGACTTGCCGAACCAGTTTTAATCAAACCAGTGTTCATTGCAACTGCTAGGTGAGCAATAAATACATCTTCAGTTTCGCCACTACGGTGAGATATTACTGATGTATATTTATTGTTGTTAGCAAGGCTAATAGCATTTAAAGTCTCTGTTAAAGTACCAATTTGGTTTACTTTAATAAGGATAGAGTTAGCAGTATTAGATTCAATACCTCTAATCAAACGCTCAGTATTTGTAACAAATAAATCGTCACCAACAAGCTGAATTTTATCTCCTAAACGCTCAGTCATTAATTTCCAACCATCCCAATCATCTTCACTCATTCCATCTTCGATAGAAAGGATAGGATATTTGTCAACCCAGTCAGCCCAGAAATCAACCATTTGTGCTGGTGATAATTTCTCGCCTGTTGACCATTTTAGGTGGTAAACATTCTCCTCAGGAATATAGTATTCTGCTGAAGCAGGGTCAAGAGCAATAAAGATATCCTCACCAGCTTTATAACCAGCAAGCTCAATTGCTTTTACAACTACCTGAATAGCCTCGTCATTAGATGCAAGGTTTGGCGCAAATCCACCCTCATCACCTACATTAGTAGAATGTCCCATTTCCTTAAGCACAGCCTTTAGATTATGGAATACCTCAGTACCCATTCTCAAAGCTTCAGAGAAAGTTTTAGCTCCCACTGGCATAATCATAAACTCTTGAAAATCGATAGAATTGTCAGCATGCGAACCTCCGTTAAGAATGTTCATCATAGGAATAGGAAGTGTATTAGCATTTACACCACCTAAGTAGCGGTATAATGGTTGACCAGTTTCGTCAGCAGCAGCACGAGCCACAGCCATAGAAACTCCTAGGATAGCATTTGCTCCCAAGTTACCTTTGTTACTACTGCCGTCAAGCTCAATCATCTTACGATCAATCTCTACTTGGTCAGTAACATACATTCCAATAAGCTCTTCATTAAGAACGGTATTTACATTGTGTACAGCTTGCAAAACACCTTTGCCCATGAACACAGATTTGTCGTTATCGCGTAATTCTACTGCTTCGTGAACACCTGTCGAAGCTCCTGAAGGAACTGCTGCGCGGCCTACAATACCACTTTCGGTCATTACTTCAACCTCTACAGTAGGGTTTCCTCGTGAGTCGAGGATTTGTCGTGCGTGAATATTTATTATTGCACTCATAATTAGTATGTTAAATTAATAAAACGTGTTTTATAATCGATATGCAAATATATAAAAAAAGAAGGCTGTTATTTGCGTAACAATACAGGCTCAATGTTACTTTAATGTTAAGCTTTCATAAATATCAATTAATCGATTGATTTTTGTTCGCAATGAGTGATTTAATAATTTTCTGAAACTCAATAATTGTTTTATCTTTGATTTCTTAATTAAAATACTAATAGAAATGAGCAAATATAGTTTCGATAAAACCACCAACCGCAAAGGTACTAATAGCGTAAAATACGATTTACTGGAAAAGCTTTACGGCAAAGAGAACCTTATACCGATGTGGGTAGCGGATATGGATTTTGATACTCCTTCATTTATTTTTGAAGCTATCGCTAAGCGAGCACAGCATCCAATATTGGGTTATACATTCCGTGACGAAAGCTATAATTTGAATATTGTGGAATGGCTTCAGAAAAGACATCAATGGAAAATAGAGCCTACGCAAATATCGTTTACTCCTGGGGTAGTGCCAGGTTTGCTTATGGCCATGGAAGCGGTATCGAATATTGGTGACGAAATTATAGTTCAAACTCCTGTTTACTTTCCGTTTTTTACTACCATAAAGAAAAATGGGCGTATTATGCTCAATAATGATTTGAAGAAAGTAAATGGTAACTATAGAATGGATTTCGATAATTTGAAATCAATAATTACTCCCAAGACAAAGGCTATAATTATTAGCAATCCGCATAACCCTGTTGGCCGTGTGTGGACTTTACAAGAGCTAAACGAGCTTGTGGATATCTGCTATGATAATGATATTAAAATCATTAGTGACGAAATTCACTCCGATATAGTTTTTGCTCCCAACAAACATATTCCCATAAGCTCTGTTTCGGATAAAGCTGCGGAAATATCAATGGTATTTATGGCTCCAAGCAAAACTTTTAATATCGCTGGGCTTTCTACTTCTTTTGTTGTGATAGAGAATAAAGCATTATTTGTCAAATACGAACAGCGCCTCGATGCACTTCATCTATGGCAAGGAAATATATTTGGAAATGTAGCAACTCAAGCAGCCTACTCTGCACAAGGAACAGAATGGCTAGGGGAGATGCTAACTTATTTGGAAGAAAATATTGATTATGCTATTGGTTATATTAACGATAGAATCCCCCAAATATCAGTTCATAAACCTGAGGCAACTTACCTGCTTTGGTTTGATATGAAAGAATATGGCATGTCGCATAAGGAACTTACAGATTTCTTTATTAATGATGTGGGAATCGCCATAAATCAAGGAAGGATATTTGGCAGTGGAGGTGATGGCTATGTTAGACTGAATGTTGCTACATCACGAGAGATAGTTATGCAGGCTCTGAATCAATTGGAAAAGGCAATTAAGTCACGTAAATAGAATTCATGTAAATAGAATTCATGTAAATAGAATTCATGAATTCTATTTACGTGACTTCTATCAACATGATCATATATACTTAATCGTATCTAATTGACTATTCATATCTGTTTTACTTTGATCCACACCACCAATAATTGTACATATTTTTAGTTTCATTCCACAGAATTCAATAATTTGTTTATTAAACATATTTTTAAGCCTTCTGTTTGCACCAGTAATCTTATAGTAGAATGATGGAGCACCTGTGGAGGTGAAAATGCTAACTTTTTTGTTAGTAAGAAGACCTTTTGGACGAGAATTGACATAGGTAAAGGCGAAACCTTTTGATAAGTTCCAATCAATAAAATTCTTTAGTATAGCTGGCATACTTCCCCACCAATATGGAAATACAAAAACAATTTCGTCAGCATTGCTAATCTTTGTTTGAAAGAACTCCATGGACTTAGTTGTAACTAAATCGTTTGCTCTTTCATAGGTGAAAAATGGCTGCTGATGTTCGCAGTTATACAAATCTAGCACCTCAACTTTATGATTTTTAGATTCAGCCGATTCTTTATACTTATTTGTCATAGCAAAAGAGAAACTCTCCTTTATGGGATTTGCTACTATTATTAATATATTCATAGTAATATTGATTGTTTGAATTTATTATTAGCACAAAGATAGCTAAAGTGAGAGCAGGAGGATGTAATAGAAATCATGTAGTAGATAGAATTCTTGAATTCTATCTACTACATAAAAAAAACGACCACCAAAGGGCAGTCGTTTTCATATATATTATAATTCGATTATTATCCTCCGAAATCATCAAAGGCAATCATCTCATCTGGTACACCAAGGTCTTCCAACATTTTAAGAACGGCATCGTTCATCATTGGAGGTCCACAAAGGTAATACTCAATTTCTTCTGGCTCTTCCATTTTCGATAGGTAGTTGTCGAGGATTATCTGATGGATAAATCCTACATAACCTTCCCAATTATCTTCTGGAGCAGGCTCCGAAAGTCCAATATGGAATTTGAATTGTGGGTTATCTTTTTCAATAGCCCTAAACTCATCCACATAGAATAGTTCTCTTAACGAGCGACCACCATACCAGAAAGTAGCTTTACGATCTGTTTTCTGAGTTAAGTATTGATCGAATATATGCGAGCGCATAGGAGCCATTCCGGCACCACCACCAATAAACATCATCTCGCGCTTGGTATCCTTAATAAAGAACTCACCATAAGGTCCCGAAACCATAACTTTATCACCTGGCTTAAGGTTAAATATGTATGAAGAGCAAATTCCTGGGTTTACCTTAGCAAAACCTTTATTCTTAGCATCCCACGGTGGAGTTGCAACACGAATATTAAGTTTCACAATATCACCTTCAGCAGGGTGGTTAGCCATAGAATATGCACGGTATATTGGCTCTGGATTTTTCATCACCAAATCCCACATATTAAAGTTGTCCCAATCGGCTTTATAGTCGTCACCAATAACCATATCTTTATAATTAACAGTGATTTTAGGAACATCAATCTGAATATATCCACCTGAGCGGAAATCCATATGCTCGCCTTCAGGAAGACGTACCGTAAATTCCTTAATAAATGTAGCAACAGATTCGTTAGAAACCACTTCGCATTCCCATTTCTTAATTCCGAATATCTCAGCTGGTACGCCAATACTCATATCGTTACGAACCTTCACCTGGCAACCAAGTCGCCAATGATCAGAAGCCTCTTTACGAGTAAAAAATCCTTTTTCAGTAGGAAGAATATCTCCACCACCATCAAGCACCTGTACTTTACACATTCCGCAAGTACCACCACCACCACAAGCCGATGGAAGGAAGATTTTCTCTTCGGTCATCTTGGCCAATAGTGTACCATCAGGATCAGTTTCTATTTCTTTTTCGCCATTAATAGTAAGCTTTACCTTTCCTTGAGGAGTAAGCTTTTTCTTTGCATATAGCAATATGCTCACCAATAGAAGCATTACGCCCAAAAAGGCTACAACGCTTATTATAATTATGGTAGAGGTTGAAATTTCTGCTAATATCATATCTTTAAAATTATAATTTTATACCCATAAATGTCATGAAAGCAATACCCATAATACCTGTAATTACGAAAGTAATTCCTAGGCCACGTAGTGGAGCAGGTACGTTTGAATACTGAATCTTCTCGCGAATAGCAGCAATCGCTACAATAGCCATAAACCAACCTACACCCGAACCAAGTCCGAATACTGTTGCCTCGGCAATGTTTTGATATTCTCGCTGTTGCATAAATAATGATCCACCAAGTATTGCACAATTTACTGCAATAAGAGGAAGGAAAATTCCTAGTGATGCATATAATGAAGGAGAGAATTTCTCAACAATCATTTCCACAAGCTGTACCATTGATGCTATAATGGCAATAAACATGATAAAGCTAAGGAAGCTAAGGTCTATAGTAGCATACTCTTCGCCCATCCACTGCAATGCGCCAGGCTTAAGAAGGTATTCGTTCATAAGGTAGTCAACAGGTACTGTAATTATCAAAACGAAAATTACTGCTGCACCAAGTCCTACCGATGTTTTTACTGTTTTCGATACTGCCAAATAGGAACACATTCCAAGGAAGTACGCAAACACCATATTGTCTACAAATATGGATTTTACAAATATATTTACTAAATCTTGCATATTAATTTCTTTAAAATATTATCAAATTAATCTTCAACTAGGTCAGTATTGCGCGAGCGCTGAATCCAAATAATAGTTGCAACAGCAAATAGAGCCATTGGTGGTAATAATACCAAACCATTATTTACATATCCTAAATCATAAAATGAGTCAGGGATAATTTTCATTCCCATAAGTGATCCTGTTCCGAATAACTCACGGAAAAAAGCCACTGCAACAAGTATCCATGCATATCCTGCACCGTTTCCTAGTCCATCGAGGAAAGCAGGCCAAGGTTTGTTTGACATAGCAAATGCCTCAAAACGTCCCATGATAATACAGTTGGTAATAATAAGTCCAACAAATACCGATAGCTGCTTGCTTACATCATAAGCGAAGGCTTTAAGTACTTGGTCAACAAGGATTACCAGTGCCGCAATTACTACTAATTGAACAATGATACGAATACGAGAAGGAATTCCGTTTCGCATGAATGAGATCACCATTACATGTAAGTGTACTTCCTGATATAGCATCAATACCATTTATGGCATCAATATCCGATTGGTTTGCAACGCCACCTTTTATCACAGATACCGATACAAATTTATCATCTTTAAAAATCTGTTTTCCAATAAATCTGTTAGTAAAGTCAGGTAGAATAATCTCTGCTCCAAGTCCAGGAGTTTCGCTATCGTGTCCAAAATTTACTGCTGCCACAGTGTTTTTGTCAGAATCTAATGAGATGTTTCCATAAATAGGACCCCAAAGTCCTTTTCCAAATAGTGGAATTATATAGAAAGTTTCTCCATTATTATTCATAACAAACAATGGCATTGCTGTAATGTTTTTAGAATTAGCATTATATAATGCTGTTTTTAGATTTACGTCAAAAGCACGAGTAGTACCTGTAAGTTCGCCATTGGCAAAGGTGCTAATCTCTTCTCCTTTTTCGTTTATTATCACCTCTTTAACAAGGTGCTTTTTGTATAAGTCAGCTGCTGTAGTTGCATCAGCTGCCACACCTATTGATCCCAATAGGTTGATCATTTTTTCGTTTTGCTTATTTTTATCCTGCAAAGGTTTTAGCGCAAGATTGGCTGAGGTAAGAATTACCGCTACCAATACCACCATAACCGAAGCATAAATAAAAATGTATGAATTACTATTCTTGTTCATATCGTTAAATTATTTAATGGTTAAGCGCTAAGTTTAGCACGTTTAAGTCTTTTCTTTATGTTTGAATCCACCACGTAGAAGTCAATTGTTGGAGCAAATACGTTCATAAATAGTATTGCCAACATTACACCTTCTGGATAAGCAGGATTTAGCACCCTTACAAGTATAGCAATGAATCCGGCCAAGAAGCCATAAATCCATTTTCCTGTTTCGGTTTGTGCTGCTGTTACTGGATCGGTAATCATAAATACACCACCAAAGGCAAATCCACCAATTAGGATATGCTCCCAAGGACATAATTGTAAGTATGTATTGTCAGGGAATGATCCTGATAATAAGTGAAGAATTCCTCCCATTGCGATACCTCCCACGAAGAACGATAACATCAATTTCCAATTTCCTACTCCTGTTACCAATAGTATAAAGGCGCCTATTGCCAAAGCAATAATTGAAGTCTCACCAATGGATCCTGCGTAGTTTCCTACTATCATTTCCATATGGCTAATTCCGGCACCATGTCCTGCTGTAAGCTCTGCTAGTGGAGTTGCTCCTGAGAAAGCATCAGCTTTTTCGGCAATCCATACTTTGTCACCACTCATTGCTGAAGGGTAAGCGAAGAATAATACTGCTCTTGTTAATAGGGCAGGGTTTACAATGTTCATCCCTGTACCTCCGAAAACTTCTTTTCCGAAAATAACAGCAAAAGCTACTGCCACAGCAACCATCCATAATGGAGTAGATACTGGTACAATTAGCGGAATAAGCATTCCCGATACAAAGAAACCTTCGTTTACTTCGTGACCTCTGCCTTGGGCAAACATTATCTCAATTCCCAATCCTACTACATAAGTAACAATGATGATTGGTAGCACTTGCCATAATCCATAAACAAAGGCATCCATTATAGATGCTGTTTCGCCAATGGAAGTAAAATGCATATTTCCAGCATTCCACATTCCGAAGAATAAAGCTGGCATCATGGCTATTACAACCATAAACATTGAGCGCTTCATATCCACACCGTCTCTGATGTGACTTCCCGATGTTGTAACTACGTCGGGAGTATAAAATAAAGTATCAGCGGCGTCATACATAGAGTGAAAAGCCTGAAACTTTTCTCCCTTTTGCACGTGAGGCTTTATATTGTCTAATATATTTCTTATAAATTTCATTATCGATAAATTATCATTAATTAACTCATTTCCTTACGTAATTCATCAAGACCCTCGCGGAGTACTTTCTGAATGTCAATTTTAGAAGTACTGATGTATTCGCATAATGCTATATCCTCTTCATCAACTTCGTAAATTCCCAAATTCTCCATCATATCTATATCATTAATCATAATCGATTTGATAAGTTGAATAGGGTATATGTCCATAGGGAAAACCTTCTCCATCTGTCCTGTAAAAACAAAAGCACGCTCACCACCGTTCATATTAGTGTTTAGAGTGTACTCTTTGTTTGGACTTAACCACGAGAAAGCTGTTCTGTAAAAACTATGCTTTTTAGGACTTGGAATTAACCAACCGAAAAACTCAAATATATTTCCTTCAGGAATTACTGTTAATGAGTTATGGTAGTAAGAAAGTGAGCCCTTAGGTCCAATATTGCTACCAGTAAGTACATTACCACTAATGATTCTAACAGGGTTCTCAGTTTTAAGTTTTCCTTCAATAATTTCAGCAATACAAGCACCACGGTTCACCTTATAGTATTGAGGCTCTTTAACCTCAGAACCTGTCAATGCAATTGTAATTTCAGGTTTGTACTCGCCAGTTAGGAATAAATTACCAATGGTGGCAACATCCTGAGCTTGTACTACCCATACAATCTCACCTTTATTAATTGGTGATACATGATGAATCTGAATCCCTACATTTCCTGCTGGGTGAGGCCCAGAGAAAGTGTTGATTTCTACATTCTTAATATCTTTAAGGAAAGAACTAGTTTTGGAACTAATTCCTAAGTTTACTTTTCCTTCAGTAAGTTTTGCCAGAGCATCAACTCCTGCTTGAAAGGCCTCTTCTAAGCCCGCAAGGCTGAAATCCAAATCAGCCGCTAGTGGAGCGCTATCAAAACCAGATATAAATACTGATTTTGGCTTATCCTCAGGATTTGCTACAACAGTATACGGACGTTGGCGGACCAAAGACCAAAGGCCACTTTCTAAAAGTTGCTCTTTGATTGCTTTTGCATCCAGAGTTGAAGGTTGAGCTTTGCCGAAAGAAACAAAATCGTTGCTGCCATCGGCCTCAATCTTTATCTCAAGCATTTTACGCTTTGCACCTCTAACTATTTCAGTAATTGTACCACTAACTGGGGATGGGATTTTTACGTACTCCCTTTTTTTATCAAAGAAGACAGGAGCGCCTCTTTTTACTTTGTCTCCCACTCTTGCTGACAGTTTTGGCAGCATCCCGTGAAAGTCGGTAGGTTTTAATGCATAATGACTTGTATTTATTTCTTGCACTTCTTTTTGCGCAGTTCCTACAAGTTTTATGTCATAACCTTTCTTTATCTTAATATTCATTGACATAAGAAAACTATGATTGTTAACACTTTAACACCTTTGTTAAACCTAACAAAAGTGAATTATATAATACTACAAATATGGTAAAAAAAATTAAGTCATCACTACTTAATAGTTAAATAAAAACGGTTAAAAAACTAACATTTCTCATAAAATAACATAAAGTATCAGAAAATGAAGATATTATAATCAAATAGTTATAAGAATAACAGCTAAGTTTATTTAATAACAACGCCTTATTTAGAATAGTAAACTTCTTTGAAAATTAAAGTGTTTTTGTTTTTTTTATTTGGCTATTATAAATAGTGTTTTTACAAGAGCCAAGTTTAATTTGTGATTATTTGCGCGGACTAATTGTAATTATTGGGATAAATTTTCCACTTATGTAATACTAAATATTTATAAATGGTATATACACTAAGTATTATAAAATACAGTATATCAAATATATAAAGGATTATATTGCTTGCCTATGATTTTGTATATGGTTAATTATTTGTAATGAAATATTTTGCAGATTGACTAAAATCAATTACTTTTAGAAATATTTTGGTAGGTAAATTGTTCTCTGAATTTATGCTAATTTATAATATGAGATAAGTTACTTTCTTAGGTGTTTTGTCTTTGTGTTCAAATATATCTAACATCATTATAAATAATACTGATAAATGAGAGTAGTTTATTACTTTTGTGAGCACAAATAGAAAAAGTCTGTGTTGAATTTTGTTGTTACAAAAATAGCAAGACATTTATTTGGTTTGAATATTAATAGGTTTAATTATAATAATAGTTTTATGAAATTCAAGAACATTTTTGTTGCTTTTCTTGTGATATTGTTGGGGTGGATGCTTCTGACGTGGTCATTGGAACTGCAGAGTATATTGCTCGGTGTTGGAATTTCGGCAGTATTGTCGTTATTGCTCTGCGGTAGTTGTACTCTTTTTAATGAGATTAACCTTACACCTAAGGCTTTTGCTTATTCTTTTTGGTACTTAATTGTATTTCTAATAGAGTTGGTTAAAGCTAATATTGATGTAACGCGAAGAGTGCTTTCGCCTTCAATGCCTATAAATCCAGGTATTGTGAAAGTAGAGACTACTCTAAAATCTAAAATGGCTCGTTTGATTCTTGCTAACTCTATCACATTAACGCCAGGTACATTTACCATTGAGATAAATGACGACGCGCTTTATGTGCACTGGATTGATGTTGAGAGTGATGATGTAGAAGGCGCAACGAAAGCGATAGTAAGTAAATTTGAAAAGTTATTGGAGGTAATGTATGGATAATATAGTTATTTATATTGCTTTAGTAATGTTGATGGTAACATTATTAGCAGGGCTGATAAGGTTTGTAAAAGGACCTTCGGTAGTAGATAAAGTTGTGGGCTTTGATTCCATGACAATCACCTCTTTGGTGATGATTGGTGTTATAGCTTATTTGTCGAATCGTGCTATTTATTTAGACGTAGCAGTGGTATATGGCTTCCTTAGTTTCTTAGGAGTTATTATTGTTGCTAAATATATACAAGGAGGACTATAATATGGGCGAGACAATAAAATTAATCGGTGAAATATTTCTGTTAATAGGTTCATTTAGCCTTATGACAGCAGCTGTAGGTTTACTACGTATGCCAGATGTATATAATAGAGTGCAAACAGGTACTAAAGCTTCTACTTTGGGAGCATTAATGTCGTTTGTAGGCTTAGCAATGATGAGTTTTGATCATTGGCAAGAAACAAACTGGGTAGGTAGATTCTTGGTTTTAGTGATTTTCATTCTTCTTACAAATCCAGTTTCGTCACATGTGTTGATGCGTGCTGCTTATGCTATGAAAATACCTTTATCAAAGCTTACTTCAGTAGATAAACTAAAGGAAGATATTAATAATAAAGTTTTGGAGGAACCTAAAGATGAATAGTGAAATGATATATAGCTTAATAGCTATCGGAATAGGTATTCTTATGTTAATAATGGCAGTAATTGCTATTCTTAATGATAAGTTATCTGTAGCAGTTATAGCTGCTGGTGTTGTTAGTTTATTTGCCTCAGTACTGTTTTTATTAATGGCGGCTCCCGATGTTGCAATGACAGAAGCTGCTATTGGTAGTGGACTTTCAACTTTAATTTTCTTTTATGTATTAAATAAAATCAAAAGACAAAATGCTTAGAAATTTTTTAATAGCATTAGTTTTGGCTAGCTTTGGATTCATATTTCTGAATCTATATAATAGCTATGAGCCAAAAACTGAGCTTACAGGTATTGCAGCCCATTATGCAGAAAATGGTGCTAGTGAAGTTGGTGCAGCCAACCTTGTTACTGCTGTGGTGGTTTCTTATCGTTCTTTTGATACTTTAGGAGAAATTACCATACTATTCCTTACCGCTGCTATCATCTCTTTCTTCTTGAAATTGAGCAACGAGGACGAAAATAAAGTTATTATCCACAAAGGAACTTCAGAAATTCTTAAAACAGCTTCTCAACTCCTTATACCCCTCATATTCTTATTTGGAGTGTATGTGTTCATCAACGGACACCTTACTCCCGGTGGAGGTTTTCAGGGAGGTGCGATTATAGCATCAGGAGTAGTATTAGCTATTATGGCTAATCCTAATATGACCATCAACCATACTGTAATAGTGTGGGTAGAAAGTCTGTCGGGTGTTACAGTGGTAATAATTGGTGTACTAGGAATTATCCTTGGTGGTGGTTTCCTTGATAGTACGCTAGATGGATATGGCCTTGGTGAATTTGGAACTGTTTTTAGCGCAGGTACTATCCCTGTTATCTATAGCCTTGTAGGCTTAAAGGTAGGAGCAGAGATTTCAAATATCTTGAATAAATATCAAAAATCACAAAAAGAATCATAGATATGGAAACTTTGGAATTAGGAAAAATAGGATTACTTATCGGTTTCTTGCTAGTGATAGTTGGTTTCTGGGGTATCCTTCAACAGAAAAACATTATTAAGATTATTGTGAGCTTCACAATTCTTAATACAGGTATAAACTTAGTAATGGTTGCTTTGGGCTATATTAAAGGTCGCACAGCTCCTATTATTGATGACTCAGTGGAGCAATTAGCTAATCACAATGTGATAAATGCTATTGTCGATCCTGTGCCACAAGCTCTTGTACTTACGGCTATTGTTATTGGTTTTGGTGTTACATCATTACTATTAGCATACGCAATGAAGCTTTTTAGAGCTAAGAAAACATTAGAAATTAATCAGTTTAACGATTTGAAATGGTAGATCCAATTTTTATAGTAGTTGCTGCTCTAGGAGTAGGCTTCTTAATCGGTATCTTAGGGAAATTGGGAAAAACTTTTACCGGTTTGTTATCCCTTCTTACAATTGCTTTTATGACTTACGTTTCCGCAGGTTGGCTTTTAGCCTTCTATTCAGGAAGCCAAGTGGCAGAAGTAATCACCACCGCAGGTTTTCAAGCACCATTCTCCATTAGTTTACTAATGGGATATAATGAGGCTTTCCTTACAACAATAGTCAATTTTATGGGCTTACTTGGTGGAATTTATTTATTCTTCAACTTTGGTCGTAAAGGTCGAAACGCTTACGTTGTTTATATCGTTTTCCTTATGGGATTAAACGTTGTGATAATGAGTCGTGACCTTTTTAACCTTTTTGTATTCCTCGAAATTACTTCGATTGCTACAGCAGGACTTATCCTTATTGAGGATGGTAACCGTACCGTAGGTGCTGGTTTTAAATATATGCTAGCTACTTCGGTAATATCAAGTATTTTCCTTTTGGGAATTATATTTATATACTTCTTTACAGGCACTCTTAGTCTTGAGGATTTATATAATAATGCAAACCTTCAGAATGCGGGTGGCGCAATAGCAATTTTCCTTGTGATGGTTGCTGCCATACTAGAAATGAAACCTTTTCCTGCCAATGGTTGGGGACTGGATGTTTATGAAGGCTCGCATCAAGGTTTCTCAGCGTTAATTTCTACTGCTACAGCTACAGCATCTTTTTATATGCTATATAAGATATTGCTTATTGCAGGTGCTGCTTGGAATTACCCTATCGCACTTATCGGTGCATTCACCTTTATCGGTGCCAACCTTTTTGCAGTAAAACAAAAGTATGCTCGTCGTATGTTATCTTATTCTTCAATTGGTCAGCTAGGTCTTTTGATGATGATAATGGGACTTAGAGAGTATTTAGGCGATAACCTTAACTTTATTGTTGTTACAGTTCTTCTTACCAATGTTCTTGCTAAATCAGGTTTCTTCTGGTTAATTGGAATGGTAAAAGCTCTTAAACTTAAAGAATGGGCAATTATTCGTCGCAAGCCGTTTATGCTTTTCCTAATGGGAGTATTTATTTTTGCTCTTATCGGATTTCCTCCATTCCCTTCTTTCTTTGGAAAATGGGAGTTTATCATGAGCCTAGCTAAAGTTGGTGGTTTCAGCTGGATTGCTGTTATCCTTATAGGTTCATTCTTTGAGGCAATATATTTATTCCGCTGGTACGGGATGGCTGTTAAAGGTGAAGATATTTATGATAACCTAGAATTTAAAACTAAGTTAAATAAACTTATTCCAGTTGGAATAGTAACTGCACTATTATTTATTATCGGATATTTTTCAGCACAATATACAGAAGCTGGAGCAATGATTAACTTCATTCCTTTCATATTTGTATTGGTATTATTTGCTGTTGACAAACTTCCTTTAATGGTTAAAAACATAGCTTCAATAGCTGCTTTGGCTCTTCATTTTTATATGATTTATCCAAACTTAGCTGGCGACAATCTTCGCTTGATATTTGAAGTAATATTTATGGTTGGTGGTATTCTTACCCTAATCGCAGGTTTCTCTTATAAAGGTGTTCGTCGTGGTTTTTATCCAGTAGCAATTCTTATGTATGCTGGTTTAACTGCTATTATCGAAGCTCATACAACTCTAGGGTTCTTCTACGGTTGGGAGTTAATGACTGCAGGTTCTTACTTCCTTATTATAAGAGGTAAAAAATCTATGCCACATGCTCTTAGTTATATGTTATTTAGTATTGCTGGTGCTTATGCTATCCTTGCAGGATTTAGTATTGCAGGTATTGGATATACTGATTTCAATTTAGATATTCTTAATAATATTCAATATTTCCCAAATTGGGCTTATGGTTTATTGCTGGTTGGTTTCTTAACCAAAACAGCTTCTATCGGTCTTCATATTTGGTTACCTGGTGCTCACGGTGAAGCCGAGAGTGATGTATCGCCAATGGTATCAGCTATATTACTTAAAGCTGGTGTATTTGGAGTAGTACTTACTCTTATCGGAATGACTAAGTCAGATTTTGATCTGAGCACTCTAGCATATATACTTGGTTGGATTGGTGCTCTTACTGCTTTGGTTGGAAATATCGGAGCTGTATTCCAAGAAGATGCTAAGCGTTTGCTAGCTTATTCTTCAATTGGTCAGCTAGGTTATATCATTTTTGCTTTCGCAATTATGACTCACTTGGGTTGGTTAACAGGTTTTACTTATACAATCAATCACTTTATGTATAAAGCAGTACTCTTCCTTACAATAGGAGCAGTGGTATTGCGTACAGGTACTCATAATATGTACGAAATGGGTGGTTTGATTAAGAAAATGCCTTTCGCTTTTGTAGCTGTATTAATTGGAATTATCGCTCTATCGGGTGTGCCGCCTTTGTCAGGTTTCACAGGTAAATGGTTATTCTATAATGCTGTAATCGAAAAAGGTTGGTACTTCCAAGGAACAATAGTTTTCTTCTCTGGTGGATTGGCTTTCTTATATCTTTTCCGCTTGATTCATACTATATTCTTGGGTCAGTTGAAAGATAATCACCGCGAGTTGAAAGAGATTTCTATTTGGTTCTTAATACCAATATATACTCTTATTGCAGGTTTGATGGTGTTTTCTGCCAAGCCACAATGGGTATTACAACCTCTAGGCGAAATTATTGCCAACTACTTCCCTAATGGAGGTTTACGTTGGGACGGTGCTTTTGCATACACTCAGCTAGGACATTGGACTGGTACAGGAGTTATGATCACAATTGCAACAGTATTTGTAAGTATTCTTATTATACTTAAAATGCTTACTCGCAAAGCACACAAACTTGAACAATTTGATGTGGTATTCTCAGGCGAGCGTCCTGAAAGACCAGAAACTACACATATAGCATACAATATGTACGCAGGATTCTATAAAGCTGTTTGGCCATTAACTCTTCCTTATTTCGAGAAATTTTGGGAGTGGGCAACAAATATAGTTCATGAGACTGCAGGATTCGGACGTCGTGTTTATAGCGGTAACGGACAAGCTTATATGTTACATATTGTTCTATTTATTATTGTTTTATTCTTTATAACAATTGGAGGAAGTTTATAATTATGACAAATTTTTCAAATATTGGATATACATTACTTGGTTTATTTTTAGTACTAAACTGGGGAATGTTGATGAGCGCAACTTTTAGAAAGATTGTTGCTCGCGTGGCTGGACGTCACGGAATACCAATTTATCAACCATGGATTGATCTTGTAAAGAATGCTGGTACTCGTACCACTCTTTCGCATGGTGTAATGTTCTACTTAGGGCCTGTTTTTCGCCTTACTGGAGCTGTTGGTATGTTTTTATTTATGCCTGCTCTTGTAGGAGTTGGTAATGATCATTGGTTAAACTTTTCATTCCAAGGCGATATAGTTCTTGTTCTTTACTTCCAACTGTTTGGAATGTTGGGAATGGCTCTTGGTGCTGGTGAAGGTGGACAACCTCACTCTGCTATCGGTATTGGTCGTGGTTTGGCGCAACATGCTGCTATTGAGCTTCCTTTAACTTTAGGAATACTCTCTTTGGCTATTCAATATCAAACTCTATCATTGGTTGATATTGCAAATGCTCAACAAGGTGGATTTTTGAATTGGTCGTTATTTACTAACCCAATAGCTTCAGCAGCAATATTACTTGCAGCTCTTGGTGCTATGGGTCACTCACCATTTAACTTGGTGAAAGCTCCTAACGAAATTCCTATTGGCCCTCCAACAGAATATCATGGTAGTTACCTAGGTATACTAATGTCTAGTGGTGCTATTATCCACGTTATGGAAGCAGCATTATTTATGAACCTTGTGTTCGGTGGTGCTACTAACTGGATTGAGTTTATTATAAAAACATTCCTAATTTATTTCTACTCTGTATTTGTGGGCGTTGTATTCCCCCGTTTCAGAATAGAGCAGTCAGTGGTTTGGTTCTTCAAACTGCCACTAGTTTTAGGAATAATCGCTATTTTAATCTATAGTTTTTAATTTAGAGTATTATGTCAGAAATAGATATGAATGATAAGATGAACGAATTGCTTAAAAAGGCAGAGGTTAATTCTTCTACCAAAGAGGCAAAATCATTTGTTCGTCCTGAAGATGAAGAGAGAGAAGTAATTGCTCCCGATGGATCTATAATTAAAGTAAATCCTATTTACGATTACTTTAGTGGAGAAAAGCCAACT
>NIUZ01000040.1 GCA_002254285.1 Bacteroidetes bacterium 4572_112
GATTACTCGACCGTGAGACATTCCTTTCGATATGGATAGTGGTATTCTCGTTATTAGGTTTCTACCTATTGGGTAAGCTTAAATTTAAAGGCGATAGCGACCTTAAAAGCATTAGCGTAACTCGCTTATTTTTATCAATAGTTACCTTCTCGTTTGTAATGTATATGATTCCTGGTCTTTGGGGGGCGCCTCTTAAAGCCATTTCGGGATATGTACCTCCTATGACCACTCAAGATTTTGACATTGAGCGTTTAATAGTAGAAAATAGTGGTGGATCAGGAAATGCTCATCATGATGACCTAGGACCACGAAAATATAGTGATATCCTACATTTACCAACAGGATTTAATGGTTTCTTTGATTTGGATGAAGCTAAAGCATATGCTAAGAAAGTGAATAAGCCAATATTTGTTGACTTCACTGGTAAGACTTGTGCCAACTGCCGTGAAATGGAAAATAGTGTTTGGACTGACAAAGAGGTTAAACGTATTCTAAACGAAGAGTATGTAATGGTTGCTCTTTATGCTGATGCCAACTTTATTGATCTTGCCGAAGAAGACTATGTTACTAATGAAGATGGTAAAGTTCTGAAAAGGCTAGGTTCTAAAAACCTTAACTACCAGATGGAACGATTCAATATGAATGCTCAACCTTATTATGTATAATAGAATCTTTCTTTAATAAAATATAAAGAACCCTAATTTATTAATAAATTAGGGTTCTTTTTTTTGTAAAAATACCTACATATTGGTACTACACTAAAAAACTTATTTGGATATTTGCAAAATAATAAATATTAGTTGTGATGAGAATATCTACATTATTAAAAATATACATAATAAGCATAATAACACTAAACAGCGTACCTGCTTTGTCCTCGTCAGATAGTGCAATTAACTATTCTGATAGTATTATTAGCACCAAAATTACGAAAGCCCCTAAAAAAGGGAAGGCTTTTACATTTGAAGCTGCATATACTGGGGATTTTCTTTATAATATGGCCGGAGGTAACAAACAAGGTTTTGCATATTTAGGAAATGTAGATTTGATTGTAAGCTTTGATACTGAAAATGCAAACCTATGGAAAGGTGGAACCCTATTTGCTTATGGGCTTAATAACCACGGAACATCAATATCAGAGCTCGTTGGCGACATACAAGGTGTTGACAATATAGAAACAGGCGCAAAAACTAAGTTATACCAACTTTGGTATAATCAAAAGTTCGGTAATTGGGATTTCACTATAGGACAGCATGACTTAAACTCAGAATTTGCAAATACAGAAAGTGCTGGGCATTTCATAAATAGCTCTTTTGGCATACAGCCCGATATATCAGCAAATGTACCTGTGTCGATATTTCCATTGGCTACCATGGGCTTTATTTCAAGATGGAAAGCAAACGATAACTTCACTTTAATGCTTGGAGTTTATGCTGGAGAGCCTCAAAACAAAGACCAGTCATACTTTCTAAATCTTGATATTACAAAATCAGAAGGTGCAGTAAGTATTTTTGAAACTCAATATAGATTCAACAGAAAAAACAGACCATTTGGCACAATAAAGGCAGGAATGTGGAATCATTCGGTAAGCTCATCAAGCCATGCCGCTAGCACAAATTATGGCTTTTATTTAATCAGTGATTTCAAACTATTTTACGAAGATAATAATAGCGAACAAGGATTATCTATATTCTCTCAGTTAGGTTATGTTCCTAAAGATGTAAATCTTGTGCATGCTTATGCCTCCTTAGGCATAATATACCAAGGCTTGATACCCAATAGAGATAATGATGTTATTGGATTTGCAGCAAATAATTTAGTTTTCAATAAGGATTTAGACTATGAGGACAAAATTGTATCATTTAAAAATGAAGGGATTTTAGAACTATTCTATAAAGTGGATTTAGGCTCACACTTGATGTTACAACCCGATTTGCAATATGTAATTAATCCCACTTTAAGCAATGGTGGAAATAATGCATTTTTGGCTTCGCTTAGGTTTGTGGCTTCGTTTTAATGCAATAAATTTATAATTCGCGAATCGCGAATTTATTTTGTATAGTCAGTTGGTGACTCAAAGTCTCCACCTGACTGTTACTATTTAATAACTGAAGTTTCGCACATAATATTGGAAGAGGTGGGCTGGCGTTTTTTCGCTCTTGACTTTTTGTTTTGTTTTGTGTCAAGACAAAATGAAAAGAAAATATTTATATTTTTTGAAATACTTTAAAGGATTATCGTTGAATACTTTATTATCTGTTTTGTAATTATAAAAACAGCTATTAATTAGCTAATTATATAAGTGCGAAACTTCAGTTTATAATAAATATGAATTGTGATAAATAAGTAATAGTTTGTAAAAAAACATATTTATTATAGATTTATAGAGCTTATAAGTATTATAAACTTAATAATAAGAGAGGTATTTTTGTCCCATACAATTTTACTAAATTAATAAATAATAATAACTTATATGATAAATTTTAAATATATAAAGATTCTAATAACAGTATTAATTGTTATTCTAATAACGCCACTTTCTGCAATAGCCGAAGGCGTAGTTAATGATGTTACTTCATCATATATTGATGTGCAGAAGTATTATAGAGCAATTCATATTATGGTAATGCTTTTGGTCGGTTTTGGTTTTTTAATGGTTTTTGTAAGAAAATATGGAAGGTCTGCAATAACTGCTACTTTTCTTTTAGTGAGTTTATCTATTCCTTTGTATTATGTTATTGGAGAATCAAATATTTTTGGTGATAAAGGAAGTCAGATTGATTTATTAATACTTGCTGAATTTGCAGCTGCAAGTTTATTAATTACGGCGGGAGCAGTACTAGGTAGATTAAAGATGCAGCAATACTTAGTTATGGGGCTATTTTTTATACCATTTTATATGTTTAATGAATGGATTATGCTTGATGAAGGCTTTAATATAATTCAAAAAAGTGCATTTGTAGATACCGGAGGGTCGATAGTTATTCATGCATTTGGAGCTATTTTTGGTTTGGGAGTTGCCATATCAATGACTACTAAAAATGAGTATGACACTAGTATAGAGGTTGATGCTACAAGTGATAGGTTTTCTTTATTAGGAAGTATGATGTTATGGGTGTTTTGGCCAAGCTTCTGTGCGGCATTAGTTCTACCTGAGGAGGTTGTTATTACTGCTGTAAATGTTATATTTGCTCTTAGTGGAGCCACTTTAGTTACAGCTATTACATCATTAAAATTGCGAGGTAAATTTGATGCTGCTGATATAGCAAATGCATCTTTAGCAGGAGGTGTAGCAATTGGTTCAGTTTGTAATATAGCTACTCCTATTGAATCTATGATTATTGGAATTTCTGCTGGTGCTTTATCTACTTTTGGATTTGCTGTAATTCAATCAAGACTTCAAAAGGGGTTAAAAATTATAGATACTTGTGGTGTTTCTAACCTACATGGCATACCTGGAATATTTGGAGGTTTAGTAGCTATGATTATTGTTTCTGGAATTAATTATTCAACTCAACTCATGGGAATTGGATTAAGTATATTAATCGCTATTGTGTCAGGCTTTATTACTGGTAAGATACTTCATTTATTTGGACATAGAACTACTCCATATACTGATGATGAGGAGTTTGAAGTTTAATATATATGGTTAAATGAGAACTAAAAAAAAGGTTACCATTACTATAATGGTAACCTTTTTTAGTTTTTATATTTTTGTCTAGAATAAACATATAGGATTGGTTTATTATTATTAATTTAGTAATATGTTAGAATAGCTTTTATAAAATCAACCCTTCAAATTTAAAAGCTTACTAAATAACAAATTATAGAATCTAATATTGTGAAACGAATAATTAGGTTAATAGCCTAATTATCATGCTTTTTTTTATGAATTATTTGCCTGATACATACTGATTTTATTTGGTGCGAAACTTCAGTTAATAAATACTATCAATATTGTAACTCTCATAAGTCCTAATATTTGCTTCTTCATTTCTTTATAAATTTAGAAGTAGTATAATTATTACCATCCGAGAATCGTAAAACATATAACCCTTCACTAAACTTAGAAATATCGATATAGCTTGAAGAGAAGTTAGCGTTGTAATAAACCATTTGCCCAATGCTATTTGTAATGGAAAGCTCCCCATTTAATTCACTTTCGTTTTTATAAGAAATAAATAGTTTATTACTGCTTGGGTTAGGAAAAACATTAATCAAATTAGAAGAGTATATCTTTTCCATACCTTCAAATACACCACCTATTTGTATTAGTCCAATCATCCATCCATCCTTATTTGTTTCTACCATATCACTCGAAAATGTAAACCTTAATGTAATGGTATCAAATAATTCGTTCATTTCTGGCTTAAAGGTAATATTAAGATAATTCCAATCAGAGGAATTACCTGAGTAACCCGGTTTATTCATGCTAGCTATTGTATCTGTAAGTGCATATATATCACCAGTAACAGTCGCTAGCTTATCTTCTATAATATTTATCCAAGGTGAGCCATTATGCGAAACCTCAATTGTACCACCATCAAGATGCAAATCAGTATCTATTTTAGATGTTATATTAATTAATAAAATTTCATAACCTCCACAATTACCTGCAGTACTCCAAGAACAATGCTTCATTGCAAACTCAAAAGATGATATATTATTAATTGGGTAAGTAGACAATGTATCCGTTACTAGGGCTTTAGGAGCATAATACCCACTATTGAAAGTTGATTTCGCAGCTGTTCCTACTTCCCAAATATTATTTGCTTGTGAAGCATCCATATTAAAGAAAAAGCTGGTACTATCATTTGAATCATTAAAATCAAATGTGTGATAAAGGTTATCACAATCTTCACAAACATTTATGTAATTTACTTGACTAAAGGAAGAGATTGTTACTAAAAGAAATAATAGAGTAATAAAATTTTTCATGATTATTTTCTTTAAATTACCAA
The DNA here is from genome assembly GCA_002254285.1 of Bacteroidetes bacterium 4572_112. GTDB lineage: Bacteria > Bacteroidota > Bacteroidia > Bacteroidales > UBA1556 > UBA6267. The sequence goes on from NIUZ01000040.1 coordinate 4,962, forward strand.
TAAAATAAAGCTTGGCACTAATATCAAATCAAAATTAACGCATGACATATTAGTTTAGTTGTTTAGAACAGCTAATTTAGATAAAATAAATGGAAATAATAATTATGAAAAGCAAAAAGCCCCATTAACTTAAAAAGCTAATGAGGCTATATATTATTTTAAAAACTAAATTATTAGTTTTTAGTAACTGTAGCAGTATAAGTTTCTGTAGCAGCATCAATTTTAAGTACGATAGTGTAATTACCATCAGTACCTACTTTAATGTTTCCACCGTTATCAGTAAAGTTAGCTAAATCATCTCCAGCCCAAACTACATCACCGAAACCAATAGATTTACCAGACCAAGTACCAGCTTCTCTCCACTTGAATTCGCCATCAGCGATAAGATCAAAGTTAGAGTAAGTCCAAGTATAGTCAGTTCCAGCAACAACAGGTAATTGTGGTTGAAGATCTTCATCCCAAGCAGCTTGAGTTCCATCAGCTTTATAATAAGCAGAACCAATAATAGCCATTTCGTAGTTAGAATAATCGATAGCAGGTAGGTCACCTGTACGAACTAAAGTAAGAGTGAAACCTTTACCTAGTTCAAAAGCGATAGTTACATCATATGCACCTGGGTTATCCATTAGCATATTACTTCCACCAGGAACAAGAGCATCAGCAGCTCCACCATAGTTAGTGTTTACTTTAATACCTTTATCAGCAGTACCGTTATCATATGTAGTATCTAATTCGATTTTCCAACCATTAGAGTAACGTAATTTGTACTCACCTTTTAGTAAATCCATAGAACCATTCCATGACATATTTGTAGAATTAAAAGCACCTTCAGTGAAGTTTCTTTAATAGCACCTCTAGAGAAATCAGCAGAATGAGGCTCATCATTAGTTGGAGCATCAATCTTAGCGAAATCATCACCAGGGCCATAAGTAGTTCTTGCAGAACCTTTAACTACAACGATATTAAAACCACCGTCTTTTTTAACAGGAATATATAATTCCATCAACTCAGCACGAGCTTGTTGACCTACTTCATTAATAGTAGATTTCATCATTGCATCTGCATTGAAGTCACCGTAAGCAACAGCATCGCCTTTAACATAAATGCCATCTAATACAATCTCTGGAGTTGTATCGTCATCATCATCGTCATCATCTTTATTACAAGATGTAAATGTTACTAAACCAGCAAGGATAATAATCCAGCTATACTTTAGCATACTTTTAATACTTAAATTATTCATAATAATAATTAATAATTGGTTAATAATAAATGTTTGTTTTAACTTATATGTTTGTAATTATAAAGTTCAATCTCTAGTTTATAAGAAACGATAATAAAACACATTTCGTATAATAATATTCCTATTGTGGAGGCAATAATAAATTACCATTAACATCAGTTGCCCACTTAGGAATAGGGAATGTTCTCAGGTCAGTACCATGAGTAGATTTTTCCCACCATGCGTTCTCCCATTTGCCAAAGCGAATAAGGTCTTGACGACGGTGCCCTTCGCAATAAAGCTCACGACCACGTTCAGCAAGTAATTGATCTAAAGTCACTCCCGACCAATTGCTAACACCAGCACGAGTACGTATCATATTCACCTCTTGATCTCCGCTACCACCTAATCTAATTTGAGCTTCTGCTCTCATCAAATAGAAATCTGTAATACGGAATAATGGAAAATCATTAGAAAGATTCTCTAATGCTCCCATAGCAATTTCATATTTACCCAATCGAGCACCTGTCATACGAATTTGCTCAGGAGTATAATTAGCAGCTTTCATTTCCAATGCTGGTAAATGTGGATCAATAACTAATGGTTTATGAGTTTCACCATCAATAATTTTACTACCACTAACATCATAACGTTGTCCCCACATATTGTATGCTTCTTTTCTAAGGTCTGTATCTTCGTAAGTGTCGAAAAAATCTGGCACAATACATAGTCCATTCCATGGTCCAACAGGCATATCAAATTCTAAATTTTGCTGATAATGCAATGTACGCATATGGATTCTGAATCCTTGAAAATTATTTTCATCATAAGGAATTGAGAAAATTATTTCTGACGAATTAGAATTTTCTGTTTTGAAAGGATCAGAAACATTTACCGCTAAATTATAAGGACCACTAATTAAACTATCGCTATAGTCAGACGCTAATTGCCATTCTGCTGTTCCTGTATAAATTTCAGCATTAAGGTATAATTTTGCCAATAATGCATAAGCTGTATACTTTGTAAACATCAGTTTATTATCATAGGCCTTTAAATAAGGTAATGATTCTTTAAGGGTAGTAATTAAGTTATTATAGATCGTTGCTCTCTTTACTCTATAAGGAAGGTCCGGAGCATTTTTTGCTGATGTAATATATGGTACATCACCATAGTTATCAATCAAAAGGTAATAATAGAAAGCTCTAAGAGATTCTACTTCCTTCTTTTTTGCAATAATAGCAGGAGTTTCGGCCAATTCTGTCATCATATCTAGCACTTGGTTACAAGTAGTAATACCTGTCCACATAGTTCCCCACATACGATTCACACTTTCCTCATCATTACTCCAAGTATGACGATGTACATTTTGCCATTTTCCACCATCAAACCAATCGGCACCACGAGTAGGAGCACAAAACTCATCAGAGCTAATTTCTTGAGCCAAAAACCACCATCCTTCATCATCAGCAAATGGCTTAAGCTTAGTATATGCTTCCACACTAAGATTTGCTACCTGAGCAGCATTCTCTGGATATTTATCACCAGGGATTTTATCATAAACCTCCTCATCTAACTTAGTACAGGCGCTTATTATAAATATCAAACTTAATAAGTATATAATCTTCTTCATATTTCTAATTTTAAAATATTAATCAATAAAGCTCTTAATTAAAAGCTAGCTTTAAGACCTATTGTTAATGAACGAGTTTTTGGGTAAACATTATACTGATCGATACCATAAGCCAAACCACCCATTGATGTTTCTGGATCAACTCCAGAATAGCCTGTTAAAGTATATAAGTTATTTGCCGAAACAAAAACCGAGAAATTATTTATCCAACTATATCGCTCTACATCAAACTTATATGCTAAAGCGATATAATCAATCTTAAGGAATGAGGCATTTTCGACATATAGGTCAGCAATTGCAGCACCTGATTTTCTTCCTTGAGCAGCCCACTCTACACCTTCAGTATTTCCATTTAATGATGGTAAGTTATTAGGATCATCAAAGAACATCTGAGTAGCATTATATACATAGTTACCAATCATTGAGCGAAGAGCAAAATCTAAGCTAAACTGCTTATAAAAGGTAAATGAGTTTGACCAACCCATTTCTAGGTCTGGAGCTGCAGTACCTGCAACATAACGCTTGGCCTCAGAAATATTTTTAGTAAATCCTCCTGATTCAGAAGTATAAATAAACTCTCCGTTTTGCATAGTCACATATTCTGGAACATAGAATGAACCAGCTTCGCCACCACTCATAAGACCTACAACATACATCTCCTCGCCTACTAATCCTCTACCAGAAATAAATCCAGCTTTACGAACATTAGAATTTACATAAGAACCAAGGTCCGAGATAATTGTTTTATTATGCGACATATTTATACTTGTTTTCCAACGGAAGTTCTTATTATCAACAACAAATGCTTGAAGAAATAATTCGATACCGCTATTATCAATAGAACCAGAATTAGCCCATGTTGTAGAAGCCAAGTTTGGAGGAACTGGCACAGCATATGAGCCAAGTAAGTCGTCAGTAGTTTTCTTATAAACTTCTAACGATCCGCTAACTTTATTATTTAAGAAAGCAAAGTCTATTCCTAAGTTAATTTCTGAAGTAGATTCCCATTTAAGATCTGGGTTTGCATTTTGAGCAGGGCTAAATGTAATAACCTCTTGTCCTGTTTCTGGATTAATAGCAAGACCCGAAGGTTGCCACAATAATTGACTGTGGTATTCGCCAATCTCTTGATTACCCGCAATACCAAAGCTTGCTCTTACTTTCAATTGATCGAGCCACTTTACATTATCCATAAAGTCTTCCTTATCAATATTCCAGCCTATAGCAGCAGTTGGGAACCAACCCCACTTATTATTAGCACCAAATTTTGAGCTACCATCGCGGCGGATAGAACCCGAAACATAATACTTACGATTAAAATTATATTGTGCTCTTCCGAAGAAGCCTACTAATTCTGATTTACCTTTCCAAGAGTTAATATCTCCCCACTTTACCAAACCTAGAGTTTGTAAGTTGTTAGGACCAGCATAAGGACTTTGAGCGTCGCCTGCTTGAGCATAAAAACCATCATAAATTGACTCCTGATAAGAATAACCTGCTAATAAAGTAATATTATGTTTTTCGTTGAAAGTCTTTTTATAATTAGCAGTAAGTTCCATTAATTTCTGTTGGAAGTTATTATATTGTTTTTTACCAAAACCATTATCTGCACCAGAAAATAATCCTGAAGGGCGGAAATAGTCTGTTTTATCATCATTACGGATATATGCCAAATTTGCATTAACGTGTAAATCCTTAATAATTTCGTAGTCTACTTTAAAATTACCCAACAAACGCTTTGCTGTACGTACGTTAGTTATTTCGTTAATTGTAGCAATAGGATTTTCGTAATTAAATACACGGTCCGACTTAAAGTAAGTACCATCATCATTAAATACTGGATCTGTTGGGTTTCGAGAAAGTGCTTGATATATTATATCTTCTTTTCCCCATCCACCATAGCTTTCGTAATCATTTTCTTCAAAAGCAGTGATAATTCCACCACTAAATAAAACCTTATCATTAAAAGCTCTATGATTTACATTGAAACGTGCCGAGGTTCTTTCCTTAGAAGTTCCTTTCATCACACCTTCCCAAGTAGCTCGAGTTACCGACGCTACATAGTTTGTAGTATTATTACCTCCACTAAGGCTCAAATTTGTAGAATAAGATACACCCATTCTATAAATCTCGTCTTGCCAATCGGTAGAAGCACCACCATCTCTAAATATACTATCAACAGTATAATTAGGATTATCTTTTTGCGCTTCCGACAAAAGCGGACCGCTAACATAATCTCTCATTTCTTGAGCCGATAGCATCTTTACTTTATTAGCTACCCAATCAAACGAAACTTGAGAATTGAAATCTATTTTGCTATACGAACCATTACATTCGCCTTTGCCGTTTCCACCTTGCTTGGTTGTAATAATAATTACACCATTTGCTCCACGCGAACCGTAGATTGCTGTACTTGCAGCATCTTTAAGAATATTATAAGATTCTATATCATCAGGCGCAATAATTGTTGGATCAGCACCAGGCACTCCATCAATTACATATAGGGGGTCAGTATTAGACTCATAACCAGAAGCTCCACGAATTTTTACTGTAAAACCTGAGTTAGGATCACCACCACCCTTTGTAATAGTAACACCGGCAGCCTTGCCTTGCATTGCTTGTACAGGGTCAGTAAGCATTCCCGAGTTCAAATCCTCAGCCTTAACTGTAGCTACAGCTCCAGTTTTATCAGATTTGCGTTGCGTTGCATAACCAATAACAATAAGTTCATCCAAGGTTGTATTTTCAGCCTCTAACTGCACTGTTACTGCTTGATCCTCATTAAAAACCATCTCTTTATGAATATATCCTATAAAGGAGAATTTAACGGTAGATCCTTGTGGTACTTTTAAAGAAAAATTACCGTTGATATCAGTAACTGTTCCATTTTGAGTTCCTTTTTGAACTACATTAACACCTACCATTGTGCTTCCATCTTTCGCATCTTTAACAACTCCACTGACACTTACATCTTGGGCTATTAAATTAAATGAAAACATTACAAATAATAAAAGTAGAATTTTTTGCATAATCTATATTAATATTTAATTAAAAGAACCATATAATCGCATATAATTTCCTTTGTTTTAAAGCAAAAGTAAAACAATTGATTATACGGGGTGGATTTTATAAAACCTAGGCAAAAGTAATGATTTATTAATTATACATTACAATTTAACTAAGAATTATATTCGCTTTTAAACTATCTGATATAACATAACTTACCTCATAATAATTTTAAACGTTTTTTTACTAAAAATAGAACTAAATACCTTTTAATAGATATTTTGTGTTAAAAAAGTTAATAATTCAAAAAAATACAACACCCTTGTTTAAAACTAAGAAAAAGACTTCCAAATATGTATAATACCTTTAAAAGTCATACAATATATCAGACATAACTTATATTCAATACCTATAGATTATTATATAACACGCTATATTAGGCTATTACAATTTAGAAAATAATCACTATTTTCGCACTCGATTTTCAAAAAATCATCGTGGGTTATTTTAACCCGTAGAAAATTGATTTACAGTCATTAATAAAATATCATATGAGAAAACAATCCATTCAAATAATCTCGATAATAAGTTTTATTCTGCTAAGCATAACACTTAATGCACAGGTAATAAGTAGTAATCCTGCATTTCCTCAAGAGGGACAATCGGTAGTAATTACTTTTAATAGTACACAGGGTTCTGGAGGTTTAGCAAATTATGCGGGTGATATATACGCACATATTGGTGTTATTACTAACCAAAGCTCCAGCGACTCCGACTGGAAATATGTAAAAACTGGCTGGGGAGTAAATACTCCTGAAACCAAACTCATAAGCATTGGAAATAATGAATATACCTTATCCATTACTCCAGATATTAGAGCATATTTTGGCGTACCTACTAGCGAAACCATAGAAAAAATAGCAATGGTTTTCCGTAGTGATGTTGCTGTTGGAGGAAGCTATTTGGAAGGTAAAAATGCTGATAATAGCGACATATTTCAGATTGTGTATGCGGCTGGAGCAAATGTTAGCTTAGTAAAGCCTAGCAATGGATATATGTTTTCTGAAATTAATGATATTATTACAATAACTGCTAGCAAATTTAGCGCAGACTCACTTTTACTGTTGCATAACGATACTGTAATAAAGCGTACTGATGCTGACAATGCTACAGATAATATAACTGTAAGCAGCTATGGCAAACATTGGATAAAAGCCATTGCAAAGACTACTACCGAGAGCGTTGCCGACTCATTTTATTATTACGTTCCTAAAGCCGTAACTGTGGAGGCATTGCCTACAGGAGTTATTGACGGAATAAATTATATAAGTGATACAGAGGTTATTCTTTGCCTTTATGCTCCCAATAAGAATTTCAGCTTTGTAATTGGCGATTTCAATAATTGGGAATTGGAGGATAGCTTTTATATGAAAAAGACCCCTGATAATAACTATTTTTGGCTAAAAATCAGCAACCTTATTCCACAGCAAGAGTATGTTTTTCAATACTTTGTTGATGGTGATGTAAAAATTGGCGACCCTTATGCAGAGAAGGTAAGCGACCCTTGGAACGACAAATGGATTGATGATGCCACATATCCTAATATGTTGGACTATCCTAATGGAAAAACTGAAGGAATTGCTTCGGTATTGCAAACAGACCAAGGTAGTTATACATGGAATACATCAAATTTTGTAGCTCCACAGAAAGATGAATTGGTAATTTACGAGTTACTAATTCGCGATTTTACAGCCAAGCATACTTTCCAGAGTGTGATTGACAGCTTAAACTATTTGAAAGAACTAGGAATAAACGCCATTGAGCTTATGCCAATTAATGAGTTTGAAGGGAATAATAGTTGGGGTTATAATCCAAACTACTATTTTGCTGTGGATAAATATTATGGTACAAAAGATGACTTTAAGAGATTGGTTGACACTGCTCACTCAATGGGAATAGCAATTATTCTTGATGTGGTATATAATCATAGTTTTGGCACATCGCCTTATGTAAAACTTTGGTGGGATGCCAATAACAACCGTCCAGCGGCTGACAATCCTTTCTTTAATGTAACACCTAAGCACGATTTTAATGTGGGTTTTGATATGAATCACGAAAGTGCTGCAACAAAAAAATACATTAGCCGAGCAGTTAAGTTCTGGATTGAAGAATATAAGATTGACGGATTTAGATTCGACCTTTCAAAAGGATTTACTCAGAAAAACACCTTAGGTGATGTTGGAGAATGGGGACATAAGGATGCTGGCAGAATTCATATTTTGAAATCATATGCCGACAGTATATTTGCTGTAAACCCTGATGCCTATGTTATACTTGAGCATTTTGCCGATAATGATGAAGAAAAAGACCTTTCGGCAAATATGATGCTTTGGGGAAATTTAAACCATGCATATGCTGAAGCTGCTATGGGATATAATACATCTGGCAAATCTGATTTCTCGTGGATATCGTATCAAGAGCGTGGTTGGACTAATTCACACGTTGTGGGATATATGGAAAGTCATGACGAGGAGCGATTGATGTATAAAGCATCGCAATGGGGAAATGTGAATGGTGGATATTCCATAAAAAATAAAAACGTATTTATGCGAAGAGCTTCGTTGAATGCAGCTTTCTTTTTAACTGTGCCTGGTCCTAAAATGATTTGGCAATTTGGCGAACTAGGATACGATATTTCCATAGACTATAATGGTCGTACTGGAGAAAAGCCAATTAAATGGGACTATATGGACGATGACGACAGAAAGAATAATTACGCAATATATGCCGCAATTAATAAGCTAAGAGCAGATGAAAGCGCTTGTTTTCAAACCACTGATTATGATATGGATGTAAATGGTGCATTAAAGCAAATTACTCTTCGTCATTCTTCAATGAACTTGGTTACTGTGGGCAATTTTGATGTTATACCTCATAATTATACTGTAACAATGCCCCATTCGGGAACTTGGTACGACTATTTCTCGGGAGATACAATAGAGGTAATAAATACAAATTATACCTTTGCTTTGGATATGGGCTTATTCCATATTTATACCGATAAGTCAATTACAACTCCGGATTTGCCATTGGGAATTGGGGATAATGGAAGCATAAAAAACAATAATAATACTTTAAAAATATATCCAAACCCTAGCAATGGGGATGTTCTTAAGGTATTTATAAGTACAAAAGACAAAGTTGAACTTTCGATAATTAATATGGAAGGGAGAACTATTTTCACACAAACAAATTCACAATTGGGAGATAGAATTATTAACCTTAATGATATGGGATTACCCTCAGGAATATACTTTTGTCGGATTATGGGCAAAAACACCAATGAGATTGTGAAGTTTATTGTTATTTAAATCATAATAATTACGAATTTTGCAATCACTAAATCATAAATACTATAGATAATGATTAAAAAACCACATTTATCCTTTTGGGAGATATTTAACATGAGCTTTGGTTTTTTGGGAATTCAGTTTGGTTTTGCATTGCAAAATGCCAATGCCTCACGAATACTATTAAGCTTTGGAGCCGACGTACATCAGTTAAGCTGGTTTTGGTTAGTAGCGCCAATTACGGGAATGCTAATTCAGCCAATAATTGGTTATATGAGCGACAAAACATGGAATAGATTTGGACGACGTCGCCCCTATTTCTTGGTTGGTGCTTTTTTAACAAGTACCGCATTAATTTTAATGCCCAACGCACCCCATTTTGCAGGACATATTGCTCCAATGTTTATTGGTGGTGGTATGCTAATGATAATGGATGCTTCCATAAATATTTCCATGGAGCCTTTCAGAGCCTTGGTAGCCGATAAACTCCCCGATGAGCAGCATACACTAGGTTTCTCTATGCAAACTCTGCTAATAGGGATTGGAGCTGTAGGAGGCTCATGGTTGCCTTATATACTCTCTAACTGGTTTACATTCCCTTCAGTAGCTGAAGATGGTTTAGTGCCTCCAAATGTGGTTTGGTCTTTTTATATTGGCGCGGCAATATTGCTAGGAGCTATTATACTCACAGTGGTTACTACTAAGGAATATCCGCCAGAATTTTATAAAGATGAAACCGAGGAAGAAGAAAGCAATGAGCCTTTCAAAATCCCTAAAATAATGTGGCAACTACTTATAGTACAATTCTTTTCGTGGTTTGCTTTATTCTCAATGTGGGTATATACTACGCCTGCTATTGCTGAGCATTTTTTCCATACCACCGATCCTCACAATCCTGCATATCAAGAGGCTGGTGACTGGGTAGGAATACTATTTGGTGTTTATAATGGAGTTTCTGCAATTATTGCACTTATGATTCCTGTGGTAGCAAATAAGCTTGGCCGCAGAGCAACTCACGGTATAGCCTTGGCGCTTGGTGGAGTTTCTCTACTTTCGTTTATGGTTATCCCAAATGCCGATTTACTTATAATTCCTATGATTGGAATTGGTATCGCTTGGGGCTCAATACTTGCTATGCCTTACGCTATGCTCGCAAACTCAATCCCTGCCAAAAGCATGGGTATGTTTATGGGAATTTTCAATATGTCGATCACTATTCCACAAATTGTAAATGGTGTATTTGGGGGGTTGATTCTTCGCTATGCATTTGATGACGACCCTATGAAATCCTTAATAATGGCCGGAGTACTTATGTTACTTGGAGCTATTAGCACATTCTTTATTAATGACAAATTGGACTTGGAGAAAGCCGCTAAATAGAAAAATATGAACAAGAAGCCCCTTTGTTGATCCGACTTTACTAACTCTTTGTATATCAGTTTTTTTTTCGATTAACCAATTAAATAAGGACTCTATTGGCTGCCTTACTCTTGACACAGCAGTTGAAAACAAATCATCTGCTGCTTTGTTAAATTGTTTATTCTCATCACTCATTCCTTTGACACCTTTAATTGGAGTCAGCATTTCAGAATTGTAATTATCTTTCATATCTTTAAAGAACGCCTGGTTATTGTATATTTTATCACCATAAAAAACTCGATCCCTTTTATTTACCCAAGCATCCTTGTAAAGTGTGAGATCATTAACCTATGCTGGTGTAAAGAGTATTTCTTCAGGATGAGGAAGCTTACCAATCCTACGAAAACCAAGAGCATGTAATTTTAAGCCATAATAGTAAAACCCTTTAGTTGAATTATATCCTTTGTCAGTAAGTTCTAAAGCAACTTTCCCTTTTCGCTTACCTGAACATGTTATGATAGGCATAGAATCCAATAAGCTTTGATCTAAACAACAATCTGAAGGTTGTTTCTCTGTCAATATTATCTGACTTAACTTAGAAAAAGCATTGTTCAATCTATTTAATCGACCATTAAATGCCTGATAACTTGGAATAGCTGGAAACCATGATTTTAAATACTCAATGGCAAACCTATGTATATTTTTCACCTTAAACAGCTGTTGGTGATGTGTTACAAACAAATAAACTGTCATTAATACCAAATTAATACCAAATTGGT
>NIUZ01000184.1 GCA_002254285.1 Bacteroidetes bacterium 4572_112
ATTAAATTGTCAGATTATTAAATTGTCAAATTATTAAAAAGTTAAATTATCAAATAGTCTTTTTATAAGATTCAATAATTTAGCATTTAGTAATTTAGCATTTAACAATTTAGCATTTAGTAATTTAGCAATTAACAATTTAGCATTTAGTAATTTAGCTTTTAACATTTAATAATTATGACAAAAGTATTAATAGCAACCGAAAAACCATTTGCTGCAGAGGCAATTCCTCAAATTAAAGAGGTGATTGAGAATGCTGGTTTCGAAATGGTATTATTGGAAAAATATGCTGATAAAAGCGAATTGCTTACAGCTGTTGCCGATGTAGATGCAATGATTATCCGTAGCGATAAAGTTACTGAGGAAGTTATTGCTGCTGCCAAAAATCTTAAAATTGTAGTTCGTGCTGGTGCAGGATACGATAATGTGGATTTGGCTGCTGCTACTGCTGCTGGTGTTACTGTAATGAATACTCCTGGTCAAAACTCTAATGCTGTAGCAGAACTTGCTGTCGGACTTATGGTTATGATGGCTCGTGGTTTTTATAACGGAAAAGCTGGTACTGAGTAAGTGTCAGTATGTATCATTGCATATTCCTGCAAATGAGAAAACTAAGGGGTCTATTGGATACGATATTCTATCGAAAATGCCAAAAGATGCTGTATTGGTAAATACTGCTCGTAAAGAGGTTATTAACGAAGCCGAAATGGTGAAGTTGATGGAAGAACGTGCTGATTTCTCTTATATATCGGATATTGCTCCGGTAAATAAAGATGTATTTGCTGAGAAGTTTGAAGGAAGATTTTTCTTTACTCCTAAGAAAATGGGAGCTCAAACTCTTGAGGCAAATGTAAATGCTGGTGTAGCTGGTGCAGAGCAAATTGCTGCTTTCATAAACAATGGCGACGCAACTTATAAGGTTAATTAATGAGATATGTGCTGTGAGCTATGTGTTATGTGCAAATAGAACACAAAACACTCAACACAAAACACTAAATAAACTAATAAATAATAATATGTGCTGTGAGCTGTGTGTTATATGATTTTTCATAACACATACCCCATAACACACAACACAAAATAAACTATGGCAACGATAAAACCATTTAAAGGTCTTAGACCTCCAAAGGACATTGCTCAAAATTTAGCATGTCTACCTTACGATGTTATGAATGCAGCTGAGGCTGCACAAATGGCAGAAGGAAAAGATTGTTCTTTACTACATATCACTCGCTCAGAGATTGACTTACCAGAAGGTACTGATGTACACTCGGAGGTAGTTTATAATAAAGCTGCTGAAAATTTCAAGAAATTTCAGAATGAAGGCTGGTTAGTAAAAGATGCTGATGCTAAGTATTATATTTATGCTCAAACAATGGAAGGTCGTACTCAGTACGGTATTGTTGGAGCTGCTGCTTGTCAGGATTATGTTGATGGTATCATCAAAAAGCATGAGCTTACTCGCCCAGAGAAAGAGGATGACCGTATGATTATTACTCGCTATACAAATGCTAATATTGAGCCTGTATTCTTCTCGTATAAAGCTGTTCCTGAAATAGATGAAATTGTAGCTACTGTGGTTAGTAAAACTCCAGCTGCTTATGATTTTACTGCTGAAGATGGTTTCGGTCATCACTTTTGGGTAGTTAATGATAAACAAATGAATGCTGATCTTGAGCGTTTATTTGATGAAAAAGTTCCTTTTACTTATGTAGCTGATGGTCACCATCGTACTGCTGCTGCTGCTCGTATTGGTGCTGAAAAAACAGCTCAAAATCCTAATCATACTGGTGATGAGTCATATAACTTCTTTATGGCTGTTCATTTCCCAGATAATCAACTTAAGATTATTGATTATAACCGTGCAGTAAAAGACCTTAATGGTTTAACTCCTGAGCAATTATTAGAGAAGCTTAATGCTAACTTCACTGTTGAGGAAATGGGCGCTGATATTTATTATTAAAGACTTAAGAACTTCTAACCGCATTGATTTTGTTGGTGGAATTAGAGGATTAGGTGAGCTAAGCAAGCGTGTTGATTCTGGTGATATGGAAGTAGCATTTGCGCTTTATGCAGTGTCTATGGATCAGCTAATTAATATTGCTGATACTGGTAATATTATGCCTCCAAAAACTACTTGGTTTGAGCCAAAATTACGTAGTGGTTTAGTGATTCACTCTTTGGATTAGTAAAGTAGATAAACTATATTTGTTGTGGATTGAATGGTTTTATTTATTAATGAAGTTTGAAATGTAATCAGTGATCAGTAATCTGTAACATATACGGATTACTGATAATTACGGATTACAGAATACGGTTTACTTATAAATAGAATTAGGATATATAAAATTATTCTTTAAAAATCCAGACAAAAACCTATACAAAAAAGGTGAGTATTATAGCTCGCCTTTTTTTTGTGTACTTTTGTTGCTGATGGACTATCTTAAAAATCATATAAACACTATAGGAAAAATACTTTTTGTGCTTTTGTTGCTCTCTTTGTCCATTTATGGGTTTCTTAAGGAAGATGGTATTGAAAGTGGTAAGATGTATACTGTTGCTACAGTTAATCGAGTGAGGGTTAATTCAAATATGGGTGAGAGTGTTTATTATACTTATAAGGTTGGGGATAGCTTATTTTTCGGTAAAGATAATGTCTATGTAAATGAATATGATTTTACATTGCAAAATATTATTGGCGAAAGGCTAATGATGAAGTTTGAGAAATCAGATCCTCAGAATGGTAGATTAATTCCTAATATCCGAATTGGTAATAAAGTGAAAGTACCAATAATGGGTTGGAAATCTATTATTGGTGGCGAAGAGGGTAGAAGAGTTATTAATAATATAAAGTAATTGTTTAATCCCACGATAGTTTGAATGCAAACATTTCAGAATTTTCTGTATCAACATCTTCGAATATTACATTTTTGCAATGTGTCAACTCAAGTGCTTTTATACACCATCCAATAGTACGGTAGTCAAAAATCTTATTCTTAGTAGTAATTCTTGTGCAATTAATTATAAGAGATTTCTTTTTTACATTATCAATACTTACTTTTACATTATTATAATATATTGATGCAATTCGCTTTGATGCTTTCATTAGAGTCTGTGGTGATGCTCGCATAAGAAATACCTTATAGACTCCTTTTAGTGCATATTCAGCACTGTATTTTCCTACATCCAATGCTGCAGTCTTTTCATCCCCATCAAAAAAACTTTTAGCAATTTGCTCCATTGGTGATAAATATGCATCCTCTATATTATACCAATTAGTAGAGTTAATAGCTTTAGTATATATATCATTAGATTTTTTAGGTAAAGATTTTAACCATGATTTATACCGATCATTATGCTTGCTTTCAACATAAGTCCTTGTGGATATAACTCCAGTACCTTTTACATTATGGATTTGCATTATCTATTATTTACTCTTATTGCACATTTATATATAGCGAGCGTGCTTATTATATAAAAGGTTTAAGAATTGTTAGTGATTAATTTAAGTGTCAAATATACAATAAATAGTAATGCATAATTCTGATTATTACATTCACTGCAAATATATTTATTAATGTGCTGAATTAATAAGTGGGGGGAAGGTTCTTCTTTTTTAAGTATATATTAATGTTGTGTAGTTTAAAAAACAACATCACTTTGAATAAAATCGGGCTGTAATCCGATAGCATGGTTCTTTTTCTTTGCTATATTTACTGTCCAAATTTGAATCTTGAGTTTATGATTATGTAAAAGTTCGATGTTTTTTATGTTTAAACTTGTATCGTTCATATTAAAAGAAAGCCCATCATATCTCTTCTCTATTGCATAATTCAATTTGTCAGTAAAATTACTATATCCCAATAAGTAGCATTCTATGGTAGATGTTTCATTTTTTATGGTATTTAGTACTTCCTTATAATCTGTTTCTACAAGAGTATTATTTTCGAGATTATACTTTTTAGCTAACCTTATAATTTCCTTAGCTATATTGTGCATATATTCATCAGAGATATTACGATTCTTAATACAAGTGGTTTTAAAATAGCCTTTTACGTCTAACGATAGGTATTTGTTATCTACTGTGGTTTGGTATTTATACACATCCTCAAGAGTGCATAGTTGTCTCCAATATGGGAGTTTTGTATTCAGTTCTATAATTTCTTTATCAGTAGAAGAAGGTATGCACTTTGGGCTAAGAGTATCAAAACAATAAAGGTCATCATTATGAAAAAGCCATATTGTACCTGATTTGCTCATTTGAATATCAGATTCTACTCCATCAAAATTATCAAATCCATATTTTACAGCAGCAAGAGTATTTTCGAAAATAGTATCTTCATTAATAATCTTAATCTCACTTCCGGTACCTCTATGTGCAATTATTTTTGGAATAACATTTACATGTTTTTCTATTTTCGGATTCTTATTAATAGTTGGTTTTGAACTATTATTGCATGATAAAATACTTAGTATTGAAGAAGTTATAAGTACAATAATAAAAATTTTAAGCTTCATAATAAAATCTATTTTTTACGAATCATCATTACGCCATCTCTAAGAGGAAGAAGCATATTGTCAACTCGTGGGTCGTTTGTTATTTTCTTATTGAACTTATCAATAGCTATTGTTTCTCTATCATTATTGTGTTCAATATCTAATACTTTACCACTCCATAATACATTGTCTGCTAAGATTAAAGCCCCTGATGGTAATTTATCTATTAGTAAATCGTAATAGTTAGAGTAATTGTGTTTGTCGGCATCAATAAATACTAAATCAAAACTTAAATTTAAATTGGGAATTATTTGTAATGCATCACCAATATGCATTTCTATTTTATGCTCAAGTTTAGCCAGTTTAAAGTATTTATTGGCCATGCTTTCCAACTCGGCATTAATATCAATTGTGTGCAAAACGCCATCATCTGTAAGTGCTGATGCCATGCATATAGCAGAATAGCCTGTATATGTGCCAATTTCTAATATATTTTTGGCAGAAGTCATCTTCACTATTTGCTCAAGAAATTTTCCTTGTAGTTTTCCGCTAAGCATTCGTGGTCGCATTACTTTAAGCTGAGTTTCGCGCTCAAGTTTATCCAAAACTGAGTTCAAATCCTTACTATTGCTTATACAATAGTCTTCTATATTTTTGCTTATGAAATCCATTA